>JALWKG010000423.1 GCA_027081565.1 Helicobacteraceae bacterium | reverse complement strand
AACTTCTGGCTACACTCGCGGGTTATGATGAAGAGAAGGCCGAGGTTTTCAAGCTCGCTGCGGCAATGCATGATGTAGGTAAGATCGGCATCTCACATGACATCCTTAACAAACCGGGAAAACTGACAGCAAAAGAACTGTCTATTATGCAAGAACATCCCAATATCGGTCATGATATCCTTTCACAATCCAAACGTCCGCTGCTCAAAGCCGCGGCCATCGTAGCCCATCAACATCATGAAAAATTTGATGGAAGTGGATACCCTAGAGGGCTCAAAGGAAAACAGATCCATATTTTAGGGCGGATCACCACCCTTGCAGATGTTTTTGACGCACTCGACACCAAACGTTCATATAAAAAGAGGTGGACACTAAATGAGACGATGCACTTTATACAAAGTGAAAGTGGTAAACATTTTGATCCACGTCTTGTAGAGTTAATGGTAAAGAATTTTAGACATTTTAAAAAGATCAGAGAGCGTTTCCCTGACTAGTTGGTATTAAGATCTTCCCATTTAAGTTTAAAGTCACCACAAAGTTCCCCTGAACTGTTACTTAACTTAACCCGAACACCACTTTTAGTTGGTACGATTTTATAGGTCAAGGTCTCATTAGGAAGCAGTTTTTGCACAAACTTGGCACTGGTAATCGCTACGATCTCTTTTTCCAAGATCTCAGCAATAATATCGATCTGTAAAAAGCCAGGCAGTAGTGGCATACCTTCAAAATGTGCCTTAAAGATCTTATGTGAGGCATCACTTAAAACAACCACGACTTCCTCTTCATTTTGACTTATAACACGGTAAAGTCCCTCTGACAGATAGCTCTGGCTCATAATGGTTCTCCATTTCTCTCTAAAACAGCAGCCACTTGTCCTTGAGCAATAACAACCTCTCCATCATAGACTTTAAAATCTACAACAAAGAAGCTGTCCAGGTTGTTAACATAGTGTGTTTCGACCTCAAAACTTTTTTTACTGCTTTTTTGAAGCCATTGAGACTTGACACTTACTAACATGCCTCTTGCACGAAGAGGAATATTGGCTGCTTTTTTCTCTTCAGTCAACCGTAAAAAGATAGAGCTTTGAGCCCCGGCTTCTGCGAGCATAGGAAGGGTTGGTGCTGACTCAAAACGTACTACAGTACGTGACTCATGTTCTTCACACACCAAGACCTCTTTAACAAAACCTACAGGCTCTTTTTGAGGAAGAAACTCTAACAACTCATTAAGATCAGGCATGCTTACCCTCTTGAGTATTGATATACTCTTGCAAAGACTTAATAGAAGTAAATACCGCTTCTGACTCCGCAATGTTGTCAAAGACAATACCATATTCATTATCCAAAAATATCGTCAACTCTATGGCATCCACCGAGTCTAGACCCAAGCCATCACCAAAAAGATGGTCCTCATCTGCGATCTCGTCAACGTCTATACCTTCAAGGCTAAAAAGTTCTATCAATGCTACTTTGAGCTGTTCTGTCGTTATCAATTATATTCCTAAAGTTCAAGAGCGACAACAACGCTCTCTCTATTTTCACACGCACGCACAACATCCAGCATCACCCAGAGTGAAGGTGCAAAACCTGTATGCTCTTGTACAGACACCTCCAAGGTAGCTTCACGATCAGTTGGCACTAATGTCAAGGCCACACCTGATTCAAGGTACTCGGTACAGCTGTTAACCTCTTCTATCTTAGCGATGTTGATCGCCTCACAACATACTAAAAGCACCTCTTCATCAAAAGTGGCCGCTTGCAATGCACCTGTCTGTAAGACATTTTTAGAGGTGTCATCACCACTGGAGACTGTTAAGATCTCATTTTTATTTTTATGTAAAAGAGAGAAGTATGAGGGTGCTGTGTTGTAGACCGAGTTTTGAAAGGCCGTTGG
>JALWKG010000422.1 GCA_027081565.1 Helicobacteraceae bacterium | reverse complement strand
TACAAAAACATCAAGTTTGATTTTTGCTAAAGAGAAAGCCAGACTAAAAAAGAGTGGAAACATTATTGCTGATATGGATTTAATGATCGCTAGTATAGCTATAGAAAATGATTGTACTTTAATCAGCAATAATATAAAGCATTTTGAAAGAATACAGAACTTAGAGCTTGAACCAAGATTATAAAAAAACTGCGGAATATAAATAATTTATCCTACTGCAAAAATATTGCTCACAACAAATGTAAGCTAGCAACAAAATATGCATATGTTTGATAAAGCGTATTCTCTTTTTAGAGAAGGTGAATAGTTCGGAACTTTGTAAACAGATTAGCAATTTAGATTAGATATAATATAATAATTTAAGTTTTGATTTAAGGTTCGTATCGCTATGAGTAAATATGCCATGATAACAGACTATCTTGTCCGCTTTTTGGAAGATGAAGTCACAAAAACAGGTCTCTCAAAAGTGGTACTGGGTCTGAGTGGCGGGATCGACTCTGCAGTGGTCGCTGTCTTGGCACATAAGGCCTTTGGTGACGATCTTTTGTGTGTCAAAATGCCTTCACACTACTCTTCTCAAAGCTCCTTGGATGATGCTGATGAGTTGGTAGAGAAGTTTGGTATGCGGGCGATTACCTGTGACATCTCACCACTGCTTAAAGCTTTTGAAACGCAAGAGATGAGCAACCTTAGAAAAGGCAACTTTTCGGCGCGGATGCGTATGGCGACACTCTTTGATGTCTCTGCTGATGAAGGGGCCTTGGTCTTGGGTACCAGTAACAAAAGCGAGTTGATGCTGGGCTATGGTACGATCTTTGGAGACCTTGCCTCTGCCATCAACCCTCTGGGCGATCTTTATAAAAGTGAAGTCTTTGAGTTGGCACGACACCTCGGTGTTCCTGCTGCGACCATCGAAAAGCCACCCTCTGCAGATCTTTGGGAAGGCCAGAGTGATGAAGAAGACCTTGGCTTTACCTATGCCGTTTTAGACAAGACTTTAAGAGCCTATGTCGAAGAGCGAAAAAGCAGAGAGACACTGTTACAAGAGGGACATGATGAAAAGTTGATAGACCTTATCATCTCTCGTATTTACCGTAACCAGTTTAAGCGCAAGATGCCTGTGATCGCTAAGTTGACCACACGAACCATAAACCACGATTTTAACTATCCCAGAGATATTACTTTATAAAGGACATAATATGCAAGTACCATTTTACAGAATAGAGGTAGGAGCTAAAGAGCAGCAGAAGATCATTGATGTACTCAATGGAGACGCTTTTTATGCAGTCGAAGATTTTGAAGAGAACTTTCAAGCTTACGTAGGTGCCTCTTATGCCGTCTCTACCTCGAGTGGAACAGGCGCACTGCACCTAGCGATGTTGGCTATTGACCTGAAACGTGGAGACAAAGTACTCTGTTCCGTCAATGCCCATCCGGCAGTACCTGAAGTCGTACGCCATTTTGATGCAGAACCTACTTTTATAGATATCGATGTTGACACCTTTAATATTGATCTTGACAAGTTGGAAAACTATCTTGAAGACAACCAAAGTAAAAAACTAAAAGCAGTGATCGTCACGCATGCCGCGGGACAACCTCTGGACTTAGAACGTCTTTATAACATCGCCAAGATCTACAAGATCAAGATCATCGAAGATGCCGGTGACGCGCTGGGTGCAACTTACAAAGGCCAAAAGATCGGAGCTACCGGTGCAGATATCACCTGTTTTAGTTTCTCTCAACACCTTAAAAAGAGCATCTGCCAAGGCGGTATGTTGGTGACTGAAGATGAGGACATCATGGAGCGTGCAAAACTGCTTCGTAATCATGCCATAGTCACGGACGAGGACTCTTTAGAGTACATCTATGATGTGACAGCTATTGGTAACAAATATA
>JALWKG010000421.1 GCA_027081565.1 Helicobacteraceae bacterium | reverse complement strand
GAGAGGGTGTAAGGCTTTGAGCGTTTTGGTTCTGCTACCTTGGAAGGCCCCTTCAGTGACACTTGTGCTGCAGGAGAGTGTGTAGCATTATGATCATCATGAAGTATCATAGAGACTGACGCATCAGAAGCAATACGCTCTAAACCACCATCTTGATGTTTTCCTACCGCTATGATCAATGTCTCAGGATTTTCTATGACATTGTCATTAAGCGGTCGTATTTTAAATGTGATCTCTTTTTTACCTTTTTGCAGTACAACCGAAGATGGCATTTTATAATCAACACCAAGTTTCGCCTCTCCTGAACTTTTCAGAGATATTTTCATATCTTTTTGAGCAGGTTGGGAGAGTTGCAACAGAACTGACACAGGTTTGTCATCTTCATAGATATCACTGTTATCTACTTTAAAAGTCAGTGTTGCAGCTTCTTCAACATTGGCATCATCAACAATAAGTACACGATGGGTACGTTTGTCAAAACTTACTTTTTCAAAGCCCTCTTGCTCTACTTTTTTTATAGAGACAGGCAGGTATGAACCTTGCTCTTTTATGTTGTCATTAACACTCTGAACATCAAAGGTAACCTCTTTTGCACCTTTAGGTATGATGACTTGTTCAACAGCAACATAATCTTTGTTTTTAGGCATATGCAACATGACCGTCACATCTTTAAGAGTAGGTATACTTAAAGAGAGCGTCATTGGAGTAGCACTGCCCTCTTGTACCTCTTTGTGAACACTCAAGGTAAGGTAAACAACTTGTGATGCTCTCTTTTCATCTACCAAGCTAATACTTTTACTGTTTTCTACAACATTAAGGCGCTCAAAATAGTTCTCGGTGGCAGTGACTATAGTAGGTAAAATACTCTCCGTCGCCTCTTTTTCTACATCATCACGACTTGTGATCTTAAAGTTTAACCTTTTTTTGCCTTTGGCAAGAGTTAACGTTTTAGGTCCACTATAGTCTTCGCCAAACGTCGCACTTCCCCTATAATCCAAAGTAACATGAACATCTTGAAATGATCGCTGCGTCATACTAAGTGTACAAAGTGCTGTTTTATTGTTTTCATAAAGTTGCTCTGGACATGAGAGTGATATTTCAGTACCCATTGCACCACTTGTATCATCAGAAACAGTTAATTCTAAAGGCTTTTTACTGCGAAGGTCTTCAAGACCACTATCGCTATGTTTGTCTACAAATATCTTAAATCGATCGTCACTCTGTTTGACATTGTTGTCTATTACATGTAACAACGTCTGCCCACTATTTTCACCCTTTTTTATAGTAACACTTTTTTCCAGCCTGTAGTCACGTCCTTGAGAACTTATCTTTTGTAGTTTTAACCTAAAGGTGGTCTCTTGTTCTAAAGGTGCCGTTGTCTTCACCAGGATCACAACATCTCCAGCACTTTCGTCAAAGGCACCTTCTGCACTTTCTGTAGTCACGGTAATAAATGCTGTATTGTTGTCTGGTTCTACAGGAACTACTTCGTCTATCACTTTAGTCTTAACCGCACTGTTGGCATAACTCAAGCGCTCAAAACTGCTGTTTTGTACTTTTGCAATAGAAAACTCTATGAAGTCATCTTTCTCTTTGATGTTGTCATCAACACTGACTACTTTAAACTGCTTTTGTTGTTCGCCCTTTTTAAAGACCACTTTTTCAGGAATATCAAACTTCTTGGCACCTTCATTACGCTTTAGATAAACCGTTAAATCGTTTATAGGCGCACGAGAAAGTTCTAAGGTGTACGTCCCTTCACCACCCTCTTCGATCTTATCAATGTTATTAATACTCAGTGTTGTTACTTGCGTACTCGTAGCCTCATCGCTAAGGTCTATAGTTGCCACCTTGTCATCAAAAGTGCTCTCTTCAAAACCACCACCTTGTAGAGAGTTTA
>JALWKG010000420.1 GCA_027081565.1 Helicobacteraceae bacterium | reverse complement strand
ACAGACCCAGAGACTTTAGCCCCTAAAGACTCTAACAAATTTTTAATATTTCCTCGAGATTCGCTCATTGTTCCCGTCAGAACAACAGTCTTAGACTTAAAAGGGTTTTCTGCCACCTCTTCTTTTATCTCAGGTGCTACAGGTTGCAAGATATTTTTGAGGGTCTGTATATGTTCAGCATTGACACGAACAAACTCTAAAAGCGAGTTGGCCATCTCCTCACCAAAACCATCAATACCGATCAAAGTCTCTTTACTGACACTGTCAAATTCAAGTCCAAAGTTTTCACACAATGTCTTGGAGGCCACTTCCCCTATATGTTCGATCCCTAAAGCATTAATAAAACGCCAGCATTCAACGCCTCTGCTCTTTGCTATAGCATCCAGAAGTTTTTGACTCTTTTTCTCTTTAAACCCTTCGAGTGCAAGCAGTTGGTCCAACTCCAACGAGAAGAGATCGGTCACACTCTTAATAAGTCCTTCATTATAAAGTGTCTCAACGATCTTCTCACCCAAACCATCAATGTTAAGACAAGGTTTTGAAGCAAAATAGATAATGGCATTAACCACTCTTGCACTACAGGCAAGATTCTGGCACTTGGTCAAGGCTCCTTCATCCAACAACTCACTGTCACAAACAGGACAGGTAGTAGGACGTATATAAGGCTTTTGAGAGCCATCTCGTTCATGTACCAGCACCTTCACGATCTTGGGGATCACATCACCTGAACGTAAAATGATGACTTTGTCACCTATACGAACATCTTTACGGTCGATCTCATCAAAATTATGTAAAGAAGCACGCTCTACCATCGCCCCATCAAGGTCTACTTTTTCCACTACGGCGACGGGAGTCACTGCTCCACTGCGTCCTACTTGCAAGATAATATCTTTAAGTGTCGTGATCTTTTCAACAGCAGGGAACTTATAGGCCACGGCCCATCTAGGGACCTTTACGGTGTAACCCATCTCCTCTTGTGCTTCGACTTGGTCCACCTTGATGACCATACCGTCTAACATCATGTCATAACTTTCACGTTCACTTTTCATCTGCTCATAAATAGCTTCAATGGCCTCAAAACCTGCCGTCGTCTTACGGCGCGGTGGTGTTCTAAAACCCCAAGAGTAGACCAATTCCATACGTTTATGGAGCAGTGGTTCCGCCAAGGTGTTGGTACCAATACCATAAGGCAAAAAGACAAGGTTCCGCTTCGCTGTGACTTTAGGATCCAACTGTCTCAGAGACCCGGCAGCAGCATTACGAGGATTTGCAAAGAGCGCTTCGCCCATTTTGATGCGCTCTTGATTGATCTTTTCAAACTCATCTTTGAAAATGACCACCTCTCCTCTGATCTCGATCTTTTCAAGGTGTGCGATCTTCAGGGGAACAGACTGAATGGTTTTGGCATTTTGCGTCACATCTTCACCAACAACCCCATCGCCTCGTGTGATGGCTTGGACTAAGACACCTCCATCATAAATAAGGTTCAAACTTGCACCATCAAATTTAGGCTCACAATAAAAGCTGATGTCATCTACCAGTTTTTGCGTCTTTTCCAACCACTTTTGTAACTCTTGAGCATTAAAGATATCTTCAAGAGACCACATACGGCTAGGATGAGACGCCTTGGTAAACTTCTCAAGTGGCGACCCACCGACCCGCTGTGTTGGTGAGTTCTCAGCCACCTCTAGAGGGTGTGTCTCTTCATACAGTAAGACCTCATGGTAGAGTTTATCGTAGACTTCATCTGTGGTCAAAGGATCATCTAGAACATAGTAATAGTGGGCAAACTTGTTGAGTTTTGCAACGCTTTCGAGGTAGTGCTTTTTATCCATTTTTTTCGTCCTCAAATACCGTTTTGTTTATAATACTGTATGCTTCCTCTTTAGATGTGTTTGCATATTGACTTTCTGTCAGTCTACCCATCACCTTGTCATACTGCTTAAGCTGATAGTCTTGAAATGACAAGACGGTGATGTCGTTGAAGGTAAACATCACTAATATCTCTTCATCATCCATCGTCAAAGTGTTTTTAAACATAATATAGATCTTGGTCCCTTGCTTTGTCTTAAGGGAGAGTTTTACCGGTTCGTCGTCGCCTAAATTCATAAAATCAAGGTCTTCTATAAATTCATCTTCACTTTTAAACAGCTGATCAACAGAGATCTTGAGCTCTAAGAAGTCTAAAAGCTGTGACTCTTCATCTTTAAGACGGCGTAGTTCATCATCATCAAAAAGGACCTTGAAGGCATCATTATAAAATGAGACGTAACGACCATTACAGATGATCACCGGATTAGGCGCATTTTCAGTCATAGCATGGAAGAGTTTTTCATTAGAGGCTTTAATAGATGCTTGCATCTCTCGTTGATGACACTCAGTGGCGATCCTTCTGTTCTCTATGGACTCTACCACACTATGCAAGGTGGTCAGTAGTTGAGGAAGAAGGATCGGTTTAAGAACATAGTAGTTAATACTGATGTTGATCGCCTCTATAAGATATGAGCTGTTAGAGTACGCTGAAATAACGATGATAGGGATCTGTGGATCGATCTCTTTGATCTTTTTGGACATCTCAAGACCATTGAGTTCGGGCATCTCTATGTCGGTGATGACCAGATCATAACGATCTTTAGAGAACATCATCAGCCCCTCACTGCCATCTCTCGCCGTCTCTACCTGTTTAAAGATCTTTTCTAAGATCTTAGCGGTCTCGGTTAAGATCTCAATGTCATCTTCAACATATAAGACACTCAGTTTTGAGCCCAGACGGATAATGTCTTGTAAATTTTGCATAGTCACTCCTACAGACGCACGATTTTGGCGCCAAAACCACCCATATGTTGTGGCGCATCGTCAAATGATTTGACTTTAGGGTGGGCGATCAGAAAGTTTTTAACCGCATACGAAAGTTTTCCTGTACCGATACCATGATAAATGATCACTTCATCCCAACCATCAATAAGCGCATCAGAGAGAAATTTGTCCATCTTCTCCTCTGCCTCTTCTGCACGCAGACCATGAAGGTCTAACTTCAGCCCACTGCGGCGCTCTATTTTATGATGAACCTGAGTCTTCGCTCTTTTTTTAGGTGGATTACCTGAAGGTTTCAACTCGCTGCGTTTGACACGTAAACGCATCCCTTCTACCTCTATCATAGCCTCTTTAGCTTTGAGGTTAATGATAGTACCTCTGCTTTTACGGTACTTCACAAAGTCACCCACCTTGAACTCATAAGCCGTCTCTTGTTTGGGCACCTGCTCTTTAGGAAGCGCGTCATTGGCTTCATTCATCTTTTTATGAACACTTTTCATGTTACTTTGGCGTGCAGCCTCTTTTGCCTTGGAAATAGAGCTGGCATAACTCTCTTTTAACTTGTTTCGCTCAGTATCTAGAGTAAGACGAAGTGCCTCTTTTTGCTCTTGCAAGTCACGCTCTTGTTGTGAGACATGTGCAAGTTTCTCGTCCAAAAGCGCCTGTTTCTTTTTAAGGTCACGTTCTAACTCAGCACCCCGCTCTATCAGCAGGTTAAGTTTTTCATGGTTTTCACCATAGACCTCACCGGCACGCGTCACTACAGAGTGCATGATCCCATAACGTAATGCTGTCTCAAAGGCATAAGACTTACCAATGATCCCTTGTAAAAACTCATAGGTAGGTTGTCGTTTCTCTTCATCATAGATCGCTGCCATCAACTCTACATCGTCACGGTCTGCCATCAAAGCAGCCAGACGTTTATGGTGGGTCGTCACAACGATCTTCTGTCCCTTGGCGATCAGGTCATCCAAGATCACTTTAAAAAGTGCTGCCGCTTCATCACTGTCTGTTCCCAGTTCGATCTCATCTACGCCTATAAGCGCGTCATGTTGCGAAAAAAGCTGCGAGAACTGCTGCATACGTCCGGCAAAGGTAGAGATGTCGTTTTTAACATTTTGAGGATCATCGATAATCGCTTCGAAACGTTTGAAGTTCCCGATGACAGACTTATGTCTGTTCACTTTCATCGGTATAAGATACTTTGCCATCAATGCTGCAGACAAGATCGCTTTAAGCAGCATCGTCTTACCACCTGCGTTGACACCGGTGATCATTAAAACATTTTTACTAAAATCTACAGTCACAGGTTTGGGTTTATGTAGTGCAGGATGTTCAAACTCTACTAACTTGATGACCCTGTTTCTTTGGGCTTTAATGATCGCTAAATCTTTAGATCGCGCAAAATGTACTCTCGCTTGATAGTGGTCAAACCTTTCAAACTCTTTGTCTATAAAGTTTATAAAAGGGAGCAGTTCAGAAAGTACTTTGGAGAACTGTTTGGCATACTCATAAAATTTCACCTCACGCATGGTCTCTATGCTACGGATCTGATCACGGTTTTTGGAGAGGCTGTCAGGGACTACATAGAAAAAACCACCACTTGTACGTCCTACGACCTGTCCCTTTAAGACATGGTTAAAGCCGCCACGCATCAACAGACACTCTTCATCATTGATGTAATGGACTTGAGTATCTACAAGGTAAGGTGTGATCTTAGAGCTGTAAAGAGTACGTTTCATCGAAGCATTAATGTCTGACTTAATCACCTTGATACGCTGAGAAAGGCCAAAAAGCTCTTCATCCAACTCCTCGTTAAAACGTCCCTCCAAGTCAAAGTACGAAGCGACCTCTTCACTGAAACGTTCAGGGATGATGATCTTATGCATCCACTCCCCGATAATACCTTCAAAAGCACTGTTTTTAAGGGTATGAAAATAGCGTACCACTTTAATGACCTCAAAGATCTGCTCAAAGCGTAGAACACCCTGTTTTTTAAGATGCGACGTAATGGGTCTGAAAGGGCCTACCCTTGGAGGTGAATTAAATGTAAGTTTGTCCAATGCCTGGATATAGCTGTGATGACGCTCTTGATCACCCTCTATAAAAAGTGGTTTTTCACGACTAAAGAAGCTGTTAAAAGAGTCGATATGGCCACTAAGGTCCAGTCTCTCTATTAAGCTATTTAGACTCATTCACACTCACTTGCAGCAAGCATAACACCCACATTTTTACTCTCTTTGTTAGCTATAAAGGTCTGCGTCCCAATACTCAGCGTAAATGTTTTGTTGTTGACCGTAAAACTTTGACAATGTACATCTTTACCTTGCTCAAAATCTAAAAGTATCTGACGCAAATGTGCTGCACGCTCTTGTTGAAGGTGGTTATAGAAGATGGCACCACTCACAATCACTACGACAAGTAAAGAGGCTTGCAGTTTTTGTGAGAGGTTTAACTCCGTAAAAAAATGCATCACTCCAAAAAAGAGTCCAACAATGATGAGTCCGTAGAGATAAGCCACTACTTCTCTCCTCGCATCTGATAGGTGATATCACCCGCACCAAAACCGACGATGATCCCCGTGTCCAATGTCTCTATGACCTCATCATGCTTGACCAGGTTTAGTGTCTCACCTTCACGTTTGACATAATCCATCATACTCAGTTCATAAGCACTAAACTCATTTCTAAAGTCTATAAACTGCTCCGACTCACTCGCTGCCCAGACAGGCAGGATGATCAAGCGGTCTGCCCCCTCGAAACATTTGGTAAATGCCTCCAGATTGTCTATGGTTCGTGAATATTTATGGGGTTGCCATATGGCTGTGATCTGCTTTATATTTTTAAGTTTTGCATACTCTTTAACAGAGTTCATAGTCGCTTCTATCTCTGTAGGATGGTGTCCGTAATCATCAATGATAATACTTTTTTCGCCTTTAGAGACGATGTCAAAACGTTTTTTGATCCCTTTAAAGTGTAAAAGTTTGATACGAATCGTCTCAACATCCATACTCTCAAGAGCCGCTAAAATAGCTAAAGAAGCATCTACTGCAATATGAAAACCAAAGCCCCATACACTGAAACTGCCATGCTCTTTAAGTGTAAAAGAGGTAAAAGGTTCATCATCGATCAAGATGTATTTGACATCACTGATATCTTTACTCGGATAGAGACGGATGGCCTCATCTTCTATAGTACCTAAAAACTCATCTTCAGCATTAAGTACCCGTAATTTTGCAGAGGTAATGAATTTACGATAAGAGTTATAAAAGAGCTCATAATCATATTTATAATACTCCATATGCTCAGGTTCTGCATTGATAACGATCGCACAATAGGGGTTGGAGTTTAAAAAACTGCCATCACTTTCATCTGCCTCAAAGATAAGTTGTTCACACTGATCGTCGTAACGAACATTGGAGTTAAAACCTTTAGACTCAGCACCTATGATCGCTGAACCTTCCATAATGGCAGCAAGGATGGCTGATGTGGTACTTTTACCATGGGCACCCGCCACTGCATAGACCTTCTGCTCATGGAGTAGGTCAAGCAGAGCTTCACGACGTGCCAGTACTTTTATGCCCGCCTCTTTAGCCGCTACCACTTCAGGATTATTGGCACGTATAATGGCAGAATGGATCACCAGATCCTGGTCTGTAATGGCTTTTTTGTTATGAGGTATGGTCACCTCAATACCCTTGCTTTGAAGGGTTTTTACAATTTTGGAGTCTGTAACATCTGAACCGGTGATCTCATGACCTTTAAAGTGCATATACTGTGCCAAACCGGAGATACCGATACCACCTATCCCTATGAAGTGGATCTTCACGACGCGCTGCCTCGTTCCATTGCAGCCTTGGCTTCAGGCCTGAATTCTGAAATATAAAATGTTCCAGCTGCCTGTGTCGCATCAACATCACCAATAGTTGCGATGAACATGTCAAGGCTGATTCCCGCATCTGCACCGATCTTATGGGCATTCATCGCCGTTTTGAAACGTTCATCTTCTGTGAGGCCTGCCAAGATCTCAAAAAGTGCTGAAGCATCACGGTGCTTACCGGCGCTGTAGTGTTCCATAGCGTATTCATAAAGTGCACGCAGTGTTGCAAAGTCCTCGACCTCACTCATCTCCATAGTACGTGCCGCTTCGAGTGTATTGGTCAGATTTTCAAGAGCCAAGTCCAAAATGTTGGCATAAAAAGCGATCAGGTCACGCTCTTCAATCAGTGTCTCCTGGGCTTCACCTTCAAGTACATAGAGTCCGGCGATGCTTCCCTCTGCCTGTGCTTTTAAAACCTTCTCTTTTAGTGCTTCACTCATTTTGCGTCCTTGTTTAGTGCTTTTTTAATTCTTAACAGTGCTTCTTTAGTTTTTATCTCGTTTTCTACCAGAGCAATACGCAGATAATCCCTGCCCGGATTTTCACCATGTGCATCCGTTCTCGCCAAATATTCACCAGGGAGTACCTTGACCCCATGATCTCGGTAGAGGGTCTTGGTCATCTCTATGGCATTGTCTACTTTAATCCAGAGATAAAAAGTCGCCTCTGGCATCTTAACACCCAAGATCTCTTCTGCCAATTTAAAGTTCGCCTTGTATACCTCACGAGAAGCTGCGACATGTGCTTCATCACTCCAGGCTGCTGCTGCTGCCGCCTGCAGTGGTAAAGGAGAGGCCGCACCCACATAGGTGCGGTACTGACTGTACCCTCTTAAAATCTCTGCATCACCTGCTATAAACCCACTTCTAAGTCCCGGTGCAGAAGAGCGTTTAGAGATAGAGTTAATGACCAAGACATTTTTAAAACTATCATTGCCAACATGTTTTGAGGCTTCTAAAAGAGAAGGTACCGGAGCGTCTGTATAGATCTCAGAGTAGCACTCATCATTAAGCAAGACAAAGTCATGTTTTAACGCCAACGTCACCCATGCACCAAGTTCATCTAAGCTCAGGCATGAAGCTGTTGGGTTGTTTGGAAAGTTCAAAATAACAAGGTCACTCTCTTTTAACACTGATTCATCCATCTCTGGTTTATAATTATTGGCCTCTGTAAGATTTAAAAAGTGCATCTTGGCACGACTCGCGACTGCTGCACCCTCATAGATCTGATAAAAGGGGTTGGTAAAGGCGATCTGTGGATCTTTTTTGTCAAACAACAGGTATTGTGGAAAGTTAAAAAGTACTTCTCTGGTACCAAAAGAAGGTACCAGTTCAGCAGGCTTCAAGTCGACACTGAAACGTTTTGCTACAAAAGAGAGCATCGCCTCTTTTAGGTAAGACTCACCTGCTGTCTTAGGATACTTTTTAAGTAATGGCGTACTCTCTTTTAAAGCTTTTTGAATAAAGTCAGGTGTCTCAAACTGAGGCTCACCTATGGTCAAGATCATCGGTTCCAACTCAGGGTTTGGCATCACATCTGCCAATAATGTGTTCAGTTTTTCAAAGGGATAGGGTTCAAAAGTCATGTTTGCTCAATCAAATAATTTTAGCCGTTATAATAAGGGCACAAAGTGCCCTTATACGCTATAGTTATCGCGATTATACCTTTTTTTTCCTATAGCAACGATATCACTGCGTTAGACCTACGCTTTTTACTCCTTTTTGATATACTCTTGTCAAGTAACACTTAAAGGTAAAAGATGAACGAATTTCCATTTTTTGAAGAGCTTTCAAACGAAGCACAGACCCTACTGCTTGCACATGCCAAAGAGGTGAAGATGCCCAAAGGTATGGAGCTTTTTGCCCAAGGTGATCAGTGTAAAGATATCTTGTT
>JALWKG010000419.1 GCA_027081565.1 Helicobacteraceae bacterium | reverse complement strand
GTAGGAACACTCGCAGAAAGCATACGTGAGTAGAAGCTCTTTTGTGCGATCTCACCTACTGACTCTTCATATAAAAACTGCTGTTTTCCTACCATTCCCTGTGTTTTAATAGTCTCAATATTTTGCAATGTCTCTATCAAGACACCATGTTTACGAGCGGCAGCCTCATGTGTACTCTCAATACTCTCTTGAAGTGGCTTTTTGATGATAAACGCATAAATAAGTATCAGTGCCATGATCGTCATTGGTATAAAGACTATCACCCCACCGATATAGTAGATGACCAGTAAAAAGAGTACTGCAAAAGGAAGATCTATGACGGCCGCCATAGTGGCGTTGGTCATAAAACCACGAATAGACTCAAAATCTTTTATATTATTGGCAAAAGAGCCAACTGATGAGGGGTGCATAGCCATCTTAAGATCCAAGATCTTTTCAAAGACAATAGAGCTCATAACAATGTCGCTCTTTTTAGCTGCGATCTCCAGTAAACGGGTACGGGTAAACTTTAAAAAACTGTCAAGCAGATAGGCAAACATAATGCCTACAGAAAAGACCAGAAGTGTCTCAGTTGCATTACTTGGTATGACCCTGTCATAGACATTCATCGTAAAGAGCGGGGTGGCCAAGACAAAGAGGTTGATCAACAAAGAGGCGATCAAAACATCTTTATAGATAGGCAACGAGAGTTTCAAGGTATCAAAAAACCAGTGTCCATCATGGCCATGACGTACAGAGAGTGTCTCATCTTGGACATCAACGACCCGCTTTAACATCAACATATAGTTCAAATAACTCTCTTGCACCTTTTCTACATCGACCCACTCTTCGACTTCACCTTCAACATAGATCAGTTTCACTTTGCTGCGATCTTCGTTAAATGCTTCTAAAATAGCCGTGTTGGCATCTGAAAGGATTAAAATGGCAGGTAGATGCAGTGCAGATATCTTGTCAAGTGGACGTTCAACCAATGTTGACTTAAACCCCGCACGCTCAGAGATACGTGTAAAAAGTGTACTGGCTTGCGAGTGGTCTAAAAGGTCAGGGATCGATGATGCCGTTGCGGTAGGCAAACCTGCTATTAAAGCTTCTTTAGAGACAGGTCTGTGGTAGCGTTTGGTGAAGAGAGAGAGTGCATCTAACAACGCTTGAGAATGTAGTTGTTTTGATGCCATGATCGCTACTTCTTAATTTGAGGTTCTTGTCGAAGTTTCGGTACTGTCACTTCTTTCTGCATCTTCTTCTTTTCAGAATCCCGTATAAAGTAGTGCGCCTCAATACGACGGTTTTTAGCGTAGGCCTCAGGAGTATCTTCGTCAATGATCGGCTCAGAGAAACCTTTACCCTCAAACTTCAGACGACTACGATCAACGCCCATTTTCACTAACATGTCGAGTACAGTCTTCGCACGACGTTCAGAAAGTTTCACATTATATTCTGCACGACCTTGCTTGTCAGTATGTCCAACGATCACCGCATCGTATGGTGGGTTGTCTATTAAGAAGTTGGCAAAGGCTTCCACACTGCTGTTGTCATCACCTGAGACATCAGAGGAGTCAAGTTTAAAGTTGACCTGAAGATTGATACTTCCAGCACATCCGAATTTGTCTACTTCCAGACCTGGGAAGGTCTTTGGACATCTGTCATAAGGATCCAAGACACCATCTTTATCTTCATCGCCAATGACGTAAAGTGCCAGTTCGACACGGTTGTTCAAGTCAATACCTTTAGAGGTACCTTCGGTATAGAGTGGATCATCACCACCGCGCATCTCTTTGTAAATAATTGACTCGGAGACATTTTCATCAACAAGTTTGTTTAAAACAACTTCAGAACGCTTTTTAGAGAGGTTGATGTCTGAGACCTTATCATTCCCTTTATGAGTCGCTATATTTTGAAAAAAGTCTATAAA
>JALWKG010000418.1 GCA_027081565.1 Helicobacteraceae bacterium | reverse complement strand
ATCACCAAACAAGAGGGCCTGGTAGGTTTCGATGATGCACAAGCACTTTACAACCGATATCGTGCCTTTACGCCATGGCCTGGAGTCTATTTGCAAAGTGGTCTAAAGATCAAACAGATGGCTTTAGTTTCTAAAGAGGGAAGCCATGACGCAGGTACCATCTTGGAGATGACAAAAGAGCAGGTCGTTGTAGGCTGTAAAAAGGGAAGTGTTGTGATCACTTTAGTGCAGCCTGCCTCTAAAAAAGAGATGAATATTATTGCTTATCTTAATGGGAAACGACTCTCTCTTGCAGATACACTCGCTTAAAACGGTTGACTCTACACAACGCTATCTTTTAGATGCGTTGAAGTCTGGTACTCTTGATGCACCCATTTGTGTTGTTACAGAGCGCCAAGAATCAGGCAAAGGAAGTAGAGGTAACAGTTGGAGTGGACTTGAGGGAAACCTCTTTTTCTCTTTTGCGATTGCACGAGAAAACCTTCCGTCAGACTTAAAACTCGAATCTTCATCCATCTACTTTACATATCTTCTCAAACAGACCTTAGAAGCAGTAGGCTCTAAAGTTTGGCTCAAGTGGCCAAATGATTTTTATCTTGGTAAGATTAAAATTGGCGGTGCTATCACCAATCTTTATAAAGAGACTTTGGTCTGTGGTATTGGGCTAAATACAAAGCACGCGCCAGAGGGCTTTAGTAAACTTGACATAGAAATCGAGAATATGAGACTCTTAAAACATTACTTCGAGATTTTAAAAAACCCTCCAAAATGGAAGCAGATTTTTAGTCAATATGAGATAGAATTTGACAAAAGCAGAAGCTACTTCACCCATAGTGGTGATCAACGACTTTCATTAGAAAATGCCCATTTACTTGATGATGGTTCTATAGAGTGTGATGGACAAAGGATATTTAGTTTACGATGAGTGAAATTATAGTTATAGCCAACCAAAAGGGTGGTGTAGGAAAAACAACAACTGCTGTTAATCTTGCTGCATCTCTTGCGGTTGAAGGTAAAAAAGTCCTTCTTATTGATTCTGATCCACAAGCAAATGCTACGACATCACTCGGTTACAGCCGTAACGATTATGAGTTTAATATTTATCATGTATTGATCGGTACTAAAAAACTTCGTGACATTATCTTAAATACAGAGATAGACACACTTGACCTCGCACCTGCAAACATCGGTCTTGTCGGTGTTGAAAAAGAGTATTATGATGCGGGTAACACAAAAGGTCGCGAGCTTATTATGAAAAAAGCCTTGGCGCCGATGAAGTCTCACTATGACTATATCATCATTGACTCACCTCCAGCACTTGGGCCTATGACCATCAATGCACTCTCTGCAGCCAACTCAGTTATCATCCCGATACAGTGTGAGTTTTTTGCACTAGAAGGTTTGGCACAACTGCTTAACACCGTCCGTCTCATTCGTAAAACGATCAATCCACGTTTGGAGATCAAAGGTTTTTTACCAACAATGTACAGTGCGCAAAATAACCTCTCCAAGCAGGTCTTTGCTGACCTTCGTCAGCATTTTGACAATAAGTTATTTAAAGACATAGATGAAGAGCTTATTGTGATCCCTAGAAATGTACGTTTGGCAGAGAGCCCAAGTTTTGGAAAGCCCGCCCTTTTGTATGATGCAAAGTCCAGCGGTTCTATTGCTTATCAAAATCTAGCGCAAGCTATTATTGCTTAGAGGACTGTAGCGTGGCAAAAAATAAGTCAAAATCATTAGGTCGTGGTCTTGGAGAGTTACTTGGAGAGATCGAAGAAGCTTATGACAGTGAAGTCCCAAATACTGAGTCTATAGTTGAGATCACACTAAGTCAGATCAAACCCAATCCTTTTCAGCCCCGTAAGCATTTTGATGAGAAGTCTCTCTCTGAGTTGGCAGACTCTATTAAAA
>JALWKG010000417.1 GCA_027081565.1 Helicobacteraceae bacterium | reverse complement strand
TTGTATCGTGGCATTATAGCAAAGCTTATTTTACAGCTTCAACCACACGCATCCAAAGCTCTTCATCTTCTAAAACTTCAAAAGCCTCATCAAAACCGCCCTCTTTCTCAAAGAGCTTTTTCTCAACGACTACTTGAGAGGTGTTAATACGGCCTTTAGATATGGCCTCTTCCAAGGTTATAACACCCTTGTCTGTAAAGACACTCGCCTTAACATTTTGATTCTTGTTATGAAATGCTACATGCTTTTTTAGTTTGTGAGTATCCCAACGCTCTTTAGCATCCAAAAAAGCGATCCAGCCATTTTCAGCCATCATCACACCGTTGTTCCAGGCTGAAAAACGTCCCATCTCTTTTTGACGCAAGAGAGAGACACGCTCAAAATTTTTAGCCACCTCACTACTTGCATCACGGGAACCATCATCAACGACAATGATCTCGTCAGCTTGATACGACTGCTCTAACACTGAGCGGATCGCTTGAGCCAGAGTCGCAACATCATTGTGCGCAGAGATGATGACTGAGATCTTCACAGCTCTCTACCAGACCTTAAGTTCATTATAGAGACTGTCACGTTCCACTGGAATAAATCCGGTATCTTTGATCTGGTCGATAAACTCTTGCAGCTCAACACCATTGGCACTTTTAGCACCGGCTGCTGAGTTGATGGACTCTTTTTCTATAGTACCATCAAGATCATTGGCTCCAAACTCTTGTGAAAGAAGCGCTAAGTTAACGGTTGATGTCACCCAGTACGCTTTAAGATTGGCAACATTGTCTAAAACCAAACGGCTGATGGCCATAGTCTTTAAGATCTCATGTGCTGTCATAAACTCTTTAATATTTAAAAAGTTGTTTTCACTCTGATAGACAAGAGGGATAAAACAGTTAAACCCACCCGTTTTGTCTTGAAGATCACGAATACGCATCATATGGTCTACCCGGTCTTTACGTTTTTCAACATGTCCAAAAAGCATGGTAACATTGGACTTACGACCTCGTTGGTGCCATTTTTCATGGATCTCGAGCCACTGTGCAGAGGTGACCTTACCCTTACAAATATAGTCACGAACCTCTTCATCAAAGATCTCTGCTCCCCCACCCGGAAGTGAGTCAACACCATTTTCTATCATGATATCGATGATCTCGTCATACGACTTGTCATACTCTTCTGAAAGAAAGTGGATCTCTGCTGCGGTCAAGGCTTTTATATGAAGATGGGGATACTTCGCTTTGATCTTGGAAAAAACTGTTGTATACCAGTCCAGTCCGGTCTCAGGATTATGTGCAGAGACGATATGGACCTCTTTTATACCACGTGCAGCGATATCATCAACGATCTCCATGATCTCTTCATGTTTTAATGTATAAGGCTTAGGATTTTTACGACTTGCAGAGTAGGCACAGAACTTACAGACATCTTTACAGATGTTAGTCGGATTGATATGACGGTTGATGTTGAAATAAGTCTTTTTACCATGCATCTCAAGACGTCTCTCATTTGCCAGAGCACCCAGCTCAAAAAGGTCCATCTCATAGAGACCCAAAGCCTCATCAAAATCTATACGCTCACCGGCTTTGATCTTTTCAACTACGTTCATCTTACCCTACCCTATTCTTAATTATCGTCGCATTATAGCAAAAGCTTTTGAGCCCAATATGCTAAAATGTGATTACTTATAAGTTTAAGGACGATTTTCACCATGAACCTCAATATCGCCATCGAAGACCTTCTCGACAGAAATGCCAAAGATTTCGAGATCTCCAAACTCTTTAAAAACCATATTAATGACTATAAAGCCTCCCTTCCCGAACTGTTTGAGAGTACACAGGGCAAAGACTTTTTGGTCAAACACACCAAACAGCTCGACAAGATCATCTCATTGATGTACAAGACGGTACTGAGACAGATGTTTGGGAA
>JALWKG010000416.1 GCA_027081565.1 Helicobacteraceae bacterium | reverse complement strand
AAAGGACATAGACATTATGGTCGATGACGGCGGCTGTATCAGAGTTGAGTTGCTCACCCATATGCTTGCTCGCCATAGAGAAACCAACTGCGTTAGCCACACCTTGGCCTAAAGGACCTGTTGTGATTTCAATCCCTGCGGTATGACCATACTCTGGGTGACCTGGAGTCTTAGAGTCTAGCTGACGAAAGTTTTTAAGATCTTCTACCTCAAGACCATAACCCCAAAGGTAGTAAAGAGAGTAGATAAGACCTGTTGCATGACCACCAGAGAAGACCAGACGGTCACGGTTTAACCAGTCTGGATTTTTAGGGTTGTGAGAGAGGTGCTCACTTAAGATCACTGCAATATCTGCAAGACCCATCGGTGCACCTGGGTGACCTGAGTTTGCTGCTTGAACCATATCGGCTGCTAAAAAACGGATAGTATCGGCCATCTTTTGGCGCATTACATTTGACATTTTAATCCTTGTGTCTGTTTATATAAGTCGTAAGTATTGGGGAGAGTTCACCTTGTAGACTCTCGTCAAAACTTAAAAGTTGTTCTTCGATCTCAGAAGCCAAAGAGTTGGCCTCTTGCATCGCTTTTTCTAAACCAAGTAGTGTAACAAAGCTGTTTTTTGCTTCATCATTGTTGGTTGTCTTTCCTGCCTCTTCACTCGTTTGTGTAACATCCAGGATATCATCTTGTATCTGGAACAGCAGTCCCAATTTCAAACCAAAATCATAAATAGGCTTTTGCAATGCTTTTTGACCCGCGATAATCGCACCCATTTCCAAAGCCGTAGCAATAAGCTTACCTGTTTTATTAATATGAAGTATTTTAATCTGTTCAATAGTCAAAGGTTGGTTCTCAAAGTGACAGTCGATCGCTTGTCCAAGGACCATACCGCCAAGACCACCGTTTTTTGCCAAAGTACGTACAAGTTTTACCCGGGTTGCATCTGAGAAAGGTGCTTCTGAAAGCACTTCAAAGGCATAGGTGTTAAGCGCATCGCCTACTAAAACAGCTGTGACCTCATCATAACGTTTATGCAGGGTCTCATGACCACGACGCAAGTCGGCATCATCCATAGCAGGAAGATCGTCATGGATGAGCGAGTAAGTATGAAGAAGTTCGATGGCATAAGCGCCATGGTACGCACCCTCAAGCAACAGCGTGTTATAGGCTGAGACCACCGCAAGTAAAAGTGCTGGACGGAAACGTTTACCGCCAGCATCAAGCATGGTTGAGAGTGCTAATTCATAGTGAGGATGAAAGCTTGGTGCAACAGGTCGGTGTGTTGCTATAAACGCTTCAAATACTTGCATCTCTATCCTATGTTTTGTCTGCGAAATTTTAACATATTAATAATAAAAATTCATGCCCAATTCGACAAGTAGTGAGTGATCGGAGAGGCCAACATTTTGACTCTTTTCTGTATCAAGGTTATAGTTACCCCAGAGACGGTATTTATAGTAAACTCCAAGCTGTAACTCTGCGGCACCTGCACGTAAAAAAGTACCGCCGCCAAAAGTGAAACCAACATTGTTAGCCCATGACTGAACATACCCATTAAGAGGTGCCCAACCATAATCCATACCACCGCGAAGGTACGGTAATGTAGAAGAACCTTTGGAACTGTAAGTTCTGATAACATCAAAACCAACGCTATATACAAATTGACTGGTACTACCTTGTTTAATATCATCAGCATCTGTATAACCAAAAATATCGCTGTCCATATAGTCTAAACCAAGATAGATATTAGTACGAAGATCATCACCACTGTCTATCCCCACATTGAACTTACCGCCATAGATCACGGGATTAACATCAACATCTACGATTTTGCTGTTTTCTTGTGTGATAAGCCCATAACCACTTTCAAGGGTAAAGCCTACATATGGGCGACTTCCTCCATACAATGCCATGGTCATTAGTAAGA
>JALWKG010000415.1 GCA_027081565.1 Helicobacteraceae bacterium | reverse complement strand
TTACCTATTTAAGTTGCCATTGATTATAATCAGTTACTACTTTACAAAAAAGAGAGCCTATGGGATTTATAGACGGTATCAAAAGACAACTACGTTCGGTCATAGAGTGGAAAAATCCTTCAAGTGAAGAGCTTTTTTCTTGTTGGAGCGATAATGGCGATGAGATCAAAAATGCTTCTAAACTCATTGTTGGACCGGGACAAGGATGTATTTTTGTCTATGAAGGTAAGGTCGTCTCGGTCATGGAGAGTGAAGGTACCATCTCGCTTATCACAGACAACATCCCATTTTGGACCACCATCACCCGAGTGATGCAATCTTTTGAGAGTGAACATAAGGTGGGTCTCTACTTCTTTAAACGAACCATGATCTTAAACCAAAAATGGGGAACCCTCTCTCCCATAAAATATGAAGATCCCATCTACAAGTTTCCAGTCGGCTTGGTAAGTTTTGGAAACTTCAGTTTTGTCATCAGCGATGCTAAAAAGTTTTTCACCTCTATCGTAGGCCAACAGGAGTACTACCTCATCTCTGACTTCAGAGAGAGTATCACCCAACGTATGGTCCAGCCTATTACCGACTACTTAGCAGAGAAAAAGCTCTCTTACACACAGATAGACGCCCTGAGAGAAGAGATTGCTTTTGATGTACAGAACAAACTTTTCCATGAATTTACCATACTTGGTTTTGAACTCACCGACTTTCGTATTGAGGGGACAGACTTTGATGAAGAGACTAAAAAACGTATCGATCGTATTGCCGATGTCACAGCAGACACCCATGCGGCCGATCTCGCTGGTGTCAGTTATAGTGAACTTCAGCGCCTTAGTGCCATGAAAGATGCCGCTAACAACGAAGCAGGTGCAGCAGGTATGATGATGGGTATGGGTGTGGGCGGAGGTTTGGCGACACAGAGCGTAACGACTGCTGCAGAGGCCACAACCAGTACTAAAGAGCGTCTAAGACAACTTAAAACATTTTTTGATGAAGAGTTGATCACCGAAGATGAGTACAACCAGAAAAAAAGCAACCTGCTTAAAGAGTTTTAATGCCACGCTGTAGTAATTGTTCTGCCCCACTTCCAGCGAAAAGTATTATCTGTGCCTACTGTGGTACCCGTAATGACATCGACATCACACCGGTCCATAAAGAGAAACGTCTTCCCTCTGTTCCAAGTGATCGCTACTGTCCAGACTGTGCCATTACTCTAGAGAGTATCGACATAGGAAACAACACCCGTTTTGTGGTCGAGAAGTGTCCGGAGTGTTTCGGACTCTTTTTTGATAACGGCGAACTCGACCAACTGCTCGAAGATAGCGTTAAAAGTTCTTACTACATCGACCACCATAAACTACATTCACTTCTACAAAATCCCAGACATAAAGACCGTGTCACCTACCGACACTGTCCTGTCTGCGACCAGTTAATGCAGCGACAAGTCTATAAAGATCGCAGTGGTGTCATTATGGATGTTTGTCTGCAGGACGGGGTATGGCTTGATGCGGGTGAGTTCAAACAGCTCCAGGAGTGGATAGCACTTGGTGGCGCGAGCAATCCCAACCGTCAAGAGATTGACAGACGGGTCATCATGGAGGAGCGCAAAAAACAAAAACGCGCAGCACATAACCACCAAGCCAACAAAGGGCCTAAAAGAACTGAACCACTGCCAGACCCCTACTTTGACTTTTTATCAATGTTTTTTTAGTATTTGATACTGCTTTAGATCTACCTATAAGCTTTTAATGATCCTTCATGTATTTCTAATGGTATAAAAGTGGAAAAAGAAGATATTGACACGGGAAAATGAAAAAACCCGGCCAAACTTTGAACTTAAGGAGTATACCTTAGGTAGGAAGCCTAAGGTGAAAATGAAAAACTCAATAATAGTCTCAGAGCCTCTAAATGGGCTCTTAATCACTGAGGTAGTAAAAGTATAGGGTATCTACACTAATCAAT
>JALWKG010000414.1:321-1963 GCA_027081565.1 Helicobacteraceae bacterium | reverse complement strand
GTTCTGGGGAGCGAGTCACTGCGGCGCTCGTCTCTATTGCTCTTAACCAGATGGGTCTTAAAGCGACTTCTATGACAGGTCGTCGCGCTGGGATCGTGACTGATGATGCCCATACTAAGGCGCGCATAGAGCGCATCGAAACGGCACCGATGAAAGCTGCTTTAGCTGAAGGAAAGATCCTTGTTATTGCTGGTTTTCAAGGGGTCAATGAAGCAGGTATGGTCACCACACTTGGTCGTGGTGGCTCTGATCTTTCAGCAGTGGCTGTGGCAGGTGCTATAGATGCTGATCTTTGTGAGATCTATACTGATGTGGAAGGGATTTACACAACAGACCCTCGCATCGAACCTCATGCTAAAAAGCTAGACAAGATCTCTTATGATGAGATGTTGGAACTGGCTTCTTTGGGAGCGAAGGTCTTACAAAACCGTTCGGTAGAACTGGCAAAAAAACTCAACGTGAGCCTTGTGACACGTTCAAGCTTCTCTGATGCAGAGGGTACTTTAATAACAAAGGAAGAAAATATCATGGAAAAACCACTAGTAAGCGGCATCGCTCTTGACCGTAACCAAGCACGTATTGCCCTCGGAGGTGTTGTGAACCGTCCTGGTATTGCTTCTGATATTTTTGGTGCCTTGGCTGAGAACAATGTCAATGTTGACATGATCATCCAGACTTCAGGTCACGATGGTTCTACTAACATGGATTTTACCGTTCCTCAAAATGAACTCAATGATGCTAAAGCTGTTGTTGAGTCATTTTGTCAGAAAAATGAGATCACGGATGCCAGTTTTGACGAGAGCATCTGTAAAGTCTCTATTGTTGGTGTTGGTATGAAATCACATACGGGTGTTGCTGCAAAAGCCTTCTCAACTATGGCAACAGAGAACATCAACATTCAGATGATCTCAACATCAGAGATCAAGGTCTCTATGGTCATTGATGAGAAGTATGCTGAGTTGGCTGTTCGTTCTTTACATAACGCATACGAGCTGGACAAGTAAGCAAAGGTGCAGGCCTTTATAAAATGGACTCTTGACAGCATACGAGACGAGGGTGCTATGCTCTCATGGCTAGAGGAGTCCCGTTTTGCATGGACGGCGACAATCGCGCAAGCACTCAAACAGATCATCGCGGGCAAGACACTCATCTTAGTCACAGATGATGATAGAGAGTGGTTTGCACACTACATCACCAACACGATCAACAAAGCTACGACAGACCGTCCTATGATCTCAGTAGTGCGTATCGAAAGCATTTATCCCGCTTATGAGAACATTAGTAGTGATATGCTAGATATGTTAGAAGATATGTTAAGTCTCTCTTACAAAGATGAATACTTCTTTTGGTATATAGGACGGGGTAATGCGAAGGCTGCTGATCTGCCTAAAAGTCAAGACAGAAGCTTTTTATGGCTGATGGATGAAGAGTATCAAAATGCCTTTACGATGCGTTCGTATGATCCTCTCTTAGACATTAAGATGTTACAGCTTTACAGACAGTTTGATAAGTCACTAAATGCCGTCTTGTTCGGAGAGGTCAATGTCGAGGAGTAATCTGCTTGGTAGTCATATTATTATTTCAGATAACATCGAAGCTGCCAGCAGTGCTTTACAAGTGCAGCTTCGACCTCAAAGAAGTG
>JALWKG010000414.1:0-311 GCA_027081565.1 Helicobacteraceae bacterium | reverse complement strand
TGTCCTGTTTCAGCCTGATGAGGTGAATTTTAAGATCGAGATCTCTAAAGCTGTCATCGCTGAAGCATACATTGCCGAAGAAGATGTGAAGTATCTTATTCTCTCTGCGAAGATGTTTACGAGTGAAGCGCAAAATGCACTTTTAAAACTCCTCGAAGAGCCTCCTAAAAATATAGAGATCATCATTATCACAGAGAGTAAGTCGGTACTTTTACCAACCGTACGTTCTCGTTTACAGATCGTGCAACAGAAAAAAAAACAAGAGAAAGAGGTGCTTGATCTTAACTTGGCAACATTGAACCTTTCTGAGT
>JALWKG010000413.1 GCA_027081565.1 Helicobacteraceae bacterium | reverse complement strand
TTTAAACCAATGAACGACATGCTTGACTTCGATCATCCGGTAACACACGGTGTTCAGACGGAAGAAGATTGGCACTTTGAGCACAAAGCACGTCAACACAATGACTTGATGACTAAGGTTATGCCTAAGATCCAAGCAGCGTTTGATGACTTTGAAAAGCTTACAGGCCGCAAGTACAACATCGTTGAGTCATACGACATGGACGATGCAGATGTAACTGTAGTTTGTATGGGTACATCGGTTGAGACAGCACGTGAAGTCGCTAAAGAGATGCGCGCTAAAGGCATCAAAGCCGGTGTTGTTGGTATCCGTGTTTTCCGTCCTTTCCCTTTTGAAGAGATCAAGGCAGCATTTAAAAATGTTAAAGCGATCGCAGTTCTTGACCGTTCAGCTCCAGGTGGTACACCAGGTGCAATGTTCAACGAGATCGCCGGTGCACTTTATAACACTGATGACAGAGCACTTCTTTCTGGTTATATTTATGGTCTTGGTGGTCGTGACTTGACAAAAGCACACCTAGTAGACCTTTACACAGAGCTTCAGGCTAATGTTGATGCTGGAAAAGTAACAACACCATTACAGCAGTTTATCGGCGTTCGTGGTCCTAAACTGGCATTTTTATAAGGAGATCAATTATGAGTGAAATCAAAAAGATCAAAAATCTAAAAGAGTTCTCGACATCTGCAGACCGTTTTGAAGGTGCAAACCTTCTTTGTCCAGGTTGTGCACACTCTATTATTGTTCGTGAAGTATTAAATGCAACTAACGATGACTTGGTGCTTTCTGCATCTACAGGTTGTCTGGAAGTATGTACAGCAGTTTACCCATACACGTCATGGGATGCATCTTGGATCCATATCGGTTTTGAAAATGGTTCAACTGCAGTTGCTGGTGCAGAAGCAATGTATAAAGCATTAGGTAACAAAGGCCGTCTAAAGCAGCCCGATCGTAACCCTAAGTTTGTATCTTTTGCCGGTGACGGTGCTTCTTACGACATCGGTTTCCAGTGGATCTCGGGTTGTTTTGAGCGTGGTCATAACATGATGCACGTTGTTCTTGACAACGAAGTTTATGCTAACACTGGTGGTCAGCGTTCTTCATCTACGCCTATCGGTTCTTCTGCAACTACATCTCCTGCCGGACGTGTAAGTTACGGTGAGAAAAGAAACAAAAAAGATATGATGGCGATCATGGCAGCACACGGGTCTCCATATGTTGCTCAGGTTTCTCCAAACAAGTGGAAAAACATGGTTAAGGCTATCCAACACGGTATGGCTGTTGAAGGTCCTGTGTTTATCAATGCAGTATCTGCGTGTACTACTGAGTGGAAGTTCGCTCCAGAAGACACTATGGCACTTCAAGACCTTGCAACTGACTCTCTAGTGTTCCCACTATATGAGATCATTGATGGTACGGAACTTAACATTACTTACCGTCCTAAAAACGTTGTACCTGTTGAAGAGTATTTAGCAGCTCAAGGACGTTTTAAACACTTGTTTAAAGATGAGTACAAGTACCTCATTAAAGAGTGGCAAGAGCGTGTAGACGCTAAATGGGATTATCTCCAGCGTCGCGAAGAAGCGAAAGTTTAAAAGTTCTAGCTTCGGCGCATCTTGCGTCCAACTCAGGCACTCCACGCACAGCAGTGCGCTATCGGCCTGAGTTAAACACAATCTACACCAAATCTAAAACTTTTATTGAGTTATAGAGATTTGGTTTCTTCTTGTAAAACTCCACTAGCCTTTTATAAACTATAAATATTTTTACTTTAAATCTTACTAATATATAGAGAACTGCTCGTATTAATAATTCGTTAAATTTGTGAAATTCGTGGACAAAAAGCTCTTGCTCTTATTTCTTCGCTCTAAAATGTACCTCAAAACTCTTTTTACTATCTGCTTTTACAGTCACATTAAATGAGAGTATCTTCCCGTTTTTCCAACTGTACTTTTGATCTGATGAGACACTGCTTTGTCTGTTATTGCGTTTTACATAAGGGACAAGAAGTTCTACTGTCTTAGTATGCTCAGATCGGTTAGTGACTTCATAGTTGACTTTGACATCATTAAAGTAGCGGTCACTGTTATTACTTAGCATCTTGCTTCTTGCGATCAAGTCAAAGTTCTTTCCTAATGTGACTTTGATTTTTTCATGTTTAGGTGTATGGTTGATAGAACTTTCACCTAGCAGTAGCGTTGTGTCATCTACTTTAGAGTAACTTCGGATGGTCCCCATTGGCAGCGCCTTTTCTAAAGACTTTATCTCTAGGTACTGTGTGACGTTGAGTTTTCGTTCACCATTAGCATAAAAGGGTGAGGTAAAGGTTGCTTTGTATTTTCGAGTAATGGGAATGTTTTTAAGATCTAAAAATTTTATCTGACTCTTTTCATTGTTGGCGAGGTTGACATTAAATGGGATCTTATAGAGGTGATATCCTTCATGAGAAAGTTCTTGAACTCCTACAGTGTCCATTTCAGCCATAGCAGCTTTAGCCATATAGTGTCGGTTAACAGGTTCTCTTGCTCGATTAATGTCTCCGGCCAGTACGGTTAGCTTGGTATCTTTAAAGGCCTTGCCGCTGCGGTTGTTTATGGTGATCCAGCCGTTAAGATCAATATGCTCTTTTTTTAGCTTCAGGACATAGTTGCTTTTCCATGAGATGTTATTAACAAGATAATCCATGCTCAGTGTTGATCTGCTTGCTTTTGATGCATTGATATTCCAGACTAAAGAGGGCTTGGTGATGAGTTCTTTAGGGATACTAGAGAAGATCAAGGCAGAGGCAGGAACAGTGTATATCTCACCCTTATTTGTTTTGATCACAGCTTGTGATGCTGCTGAAAGTAGTGTTCCTTCTTTGTATAAGAGGTCACTTCCTGTTTTAATATAAAACCTGACATCTTTTCCCAGGTGTGTTTGTGCTAACTTTTGAGCATTGATCTGGTCAAAGCGATACTGTTGGGAGTAGAGTTGGATACCTTTTGCAAAGGTGACGTTGACACTGTCCGTGATGATACTTTGGGCAACATCATTATAGACAAGTTCCTGAGCTCCTTTGTCTAGTTGCACAGACCTTTTCTCATGAACAAGACCTAGGTTCCCGTTATAGACAACAAGTGAAGCATCAGCAGGCTCTTGTACTATGGTTCCGGCTGTGAGTAGTGAGGCTGTAAAGAGTGAAAGTAAAAGAAGTGAAGAGGTGCGCATGCTAAGCCCTTTGTGGAGAATCTCCATAAAGTATAACTCAGCAGGGTAAATGTTACATCATTTAGTAAGAGTAACCAATGGCCAGCATCGACTTAAAGTCGTCTTGTTTTGGTTTGGTGCCATCTTCAAAGGCAACAGGATCTTGTGTTCTGTCCCAAAATATTGAGAGGTCAACTGTGAAATTGTTAATTATCTCTGTCTCAAGTGCAACTTCAGCGTGGTGTGTATAGGATCCAGAATCTTTGTTGACAAAATACGCATTGTAGTTGATGATGAAATCGATAGCACTGGTCAGTTCAGTATCAAACCTGGAGTTTAAGAAAAAGAGCGGTGTCTCTGCAGATTTTAAAGATGTTGGATTAGAGGTGTTAAAGTCACTGTAGGCAGTGTACTGATAACCCGGGCCCATAGTGACTGACCAATTCGTTTTAGGTGTGTAGACCAGATCATAACCTATTCCTACACTGTAGGTATAACGACGGGCAATATTTCTAAAAGGGTCACGAAGGTATTCGACAGATGCTAAACGCCAGTAGAAGTGCGCTGTTTGATAGAGATCAAAACTACTGGTAAATCTGTTATTGTCAGCAGTTGTTGTATTATTGTCGATCTTGGTGTAGGTGTTTAAGTAGTTAGCAATAAAACGTGTCAAAGCGGTACGACGCTCTGCATATGCCTTACCTGTTACGGTTGTTTGTGTACTATTTCCAGTGAGGACATCAACGCCTAAAAAGACGCTGGCAGACCAGTAGTTACTCTCTTTAGCTTCACCACCGGCAATAGAGGCGATGTCTGTTGCTTCAAGTGACTTGCTGCTTCCATCAGACATCACAACCTTGAAGGCACCCTCTTTATATAAGATCTTTCCAATGATTTCGTTCTCATTTTTATTGAGATCATCATTTTTGTGAAGATGTGTAGAAAGTGCTGTTAACGAAGGCATCTTACGGTTAAGACTGATGACCGAGTCACCTTTTGTAATGATCTGTTTGACATCTTCCAGATCGAAAGTAACCACATTAAACTCATCACTGTCAAACGCAACATCACCAGAGTAGAGGCCTTTAAACTCACCTTTTAACCATTCTCCTGACTGAAGTTCCATCCAGTCATAGTCCTTGGCAGGAGGTGCGGCATTTTCTAAGTACTCTGCGTGTGCGATACTTTGTGTCATAAGCAGAACACAGAGGAGTACAAAGAGTTGTTGCATAATTTTTTTCATTTTTATTCCTTAAGGGCGTATTGTAACAAAAAGTGTTTGGAGTATAGAACTATACGAGGTGAAATTATTCTCCATTTTTTATCATCATTAATGTATGCATAACTTTTTTTAACTAATTTCATCACAATTTAAGAATTATTGCATATAATTTTGTTGAATTACATATAACGATGATGTGCTTGATATGCTTAGTGACTTCGACATGGACTTTGAAGCGACACAAAGAACAAATGGACAGTACGAACAGACCTTATGCATATTATTCTAAATGGGTCAAGCGTAGTAAAGTTGTTACGTGACATGGACCGGGACGATGTGGTTGGAGACCGTGTTGGAAGAAGTACTGCAAACGTATTTACTGGTGGGATTTAAGCACATTTAAGGTGATGAAGTGGAATCCAGCTGACTGGACAGCATGGGCTGGCGGTAAAGGATGGTACTCATCATATGACCCAGGAAAAGCACGCCCAGACAAGCTGTTACGCATAGCGGCACACCATGATGAATTTGGTTATATGTTATGGAAGATGGAACGTGGTAAAGGGAGTAATGTGAATGATCGGTTTGCTATCACAAATCCAAATAATAAAATTAGCGATGTTTTTAATTATTCAAATACGGAAACATCTAATGCTCAGTATCCACAATCGTTTACTACAAATTTATGGCGGTAAAGAGGCTAAAATGAATAATACTATTAAGATGATCAGTTTACTGCTTATATTTTCATTTATGAATGGTGGATGTTCAAAAGAGACAGATTCAAAAACAGTAACGATAGCACTTTCTCCTATTTATAGTACCTATCCAGATGATATTAATGAGACTCAGGTGTATAAAGCTATTGCAAGAGACACGCTTTTAAATCGATTAACTTATGAACCTGGAGTAAAACAAGGGCAAATTGTAGACAACTCGATTTTTAATTTTTTAATTACTTTTACTTTCTCCTCTAGTAAAGATTTGAGAAGTATATTTACTTTAATTGAACATGATGATGTTCGGGTAATTTTTTATAAATGTGATTCTCCAGCTAAAAACAAAAATATATTGTTAAGAGAAGATAAAAAAAACAAAGTTAATGGAAAATACAATTATCAAGTATATGCATTTTCAAACTATTGGGCATCATATGGATTTTTTGATGATATAACAGACATATGTTTGAAAGTTAACGATACTCTAAATACCCAAACTACAGAATACAATTACACTTCAAACACTGTTGTTATCCCCGCACAAGAGATCAAGAATATGTTAGATGGACTGGGGATACCGTATGAGTAGACTTAGTAAAGCACGCCCCGACAAGCTGTTACGTATAGCCGCACACCATGATCAATTTGCATATATGTTATGGAAGATGGAGTATGGAGCAGGTAACAAACCAAATAATAGGTTTAGTATTTTGAATGGTAATAAAGATGATGATATTGATATTCTTAGTGACTTCAACATGGACTTTGAAGCGACACAAAGAACAAATGGACAGTACGAACAGACCTTTGGAATATCTAGGTTCAGGTGGTGAAAATGCGATTAAATAATATAGTTTTTATTGTTTCCATACTCTTTTTTATAGGGTGTGGTGATGACGTTAAACGGGTTCACGTATACTTCGACCTTGAGCCTATTCGCAGTGTATATATAGATGACGTAAACATAACAGACGCGGCTGTCAATAAAAGAATTCTAGGCCTTGCAGGTAGAGAGCTTGAATATGTACGTGGTCCTAAAACAGGAGAATTTGTGGATAATAACATCTACAACTTTTTAGTACAATACAAGATGATATTGGATGAAGATATATTTTTAAGTTTAGGGCAGGAACATTTTTTTACAGAGGTCTATATTTGTGATGATTTTAATCGAAGAGCAAGTATAGGATGGGTAAGGTCTAAAGAGCATATAGAGGGTAAATATGTTTTTGAAGGCTATTCTGCTGCCAATAGTTTTGCACAGATGAATATGCTGGATGATATAAAAGATCTATGTACAAAGCTATATCAATCCGAGAAGATGTCAGATATATTGGGTAATCTAAGTGGTTACGAAAACACCTCCAATGAAGTGCGCATCCCCGCCCAAGAAGTAAAAGATATGTTAGATGGGTTGGGCGTGCCTTATGATGAGTAGGAAGATGTTTAAAGCTGCAGTGGTTTTAACACTCCTTTGTACAAACAGCTTTGCAGAAGGCTTTTATAAAAAAGGTGTCTTTGTTGCACTGGAAAAAGTTGATGAGAAGAACAAGGTCATACATTATAAAGATACAAAGGGCACATCTTATAATGTCAGTAATGGTCTGATCTTAAAAACACTAAGTGATTACACACCCAAATATTTTGAAACCCAGTATGGCCTTAAAAAACTTAAAAGTTATGGAGATGTCATCTACTTTGAAGTCGATGATGTCAGTAATGTTTTACCACTGTGTCAGCGCATCTATGAAAATGAAGCGGTAAAATATGTGCAACCCTCTTTTGTTAAAAAAGTACACTTCAACACAATAAAATTCGAGACCTTCAAAAAAGCGTCACATCCCCTTCAACGACGCATCATCTCACAAGCCAATGAAAACACAAAAGAGATGCTCGACAGTGAAAACACGGTTAATTATTACAAATATTATGATGATGTTTTTCGTTATGAAGATGAAAGCTTTTGGCATCTGTACAATAAAGGTGGCTTTATAACTCAGGCCTACTACCAAGGTGAATATTATGATGTCTTGAGTAAAGAAGATGTTGACACTAACGCTTTAGAGGTGATAGACAGCGGTATTACAGGTAAAGGCGTTAAAGTGGTCGTAGTAGATAGCGCATTTGAACTCACACATCCTGATCTAAGCTTTTCAGACAGTTATAACTTTTATCTGCATAATCATGACATTACACCTAACACAACTGCTGACTTCCATGGTACTGCAGTTGCTGGAGTGATCGGTGCCCATCGTGGTAATAACTATGCGACAATGGGAGTGGCTCCTGATGCCTACCTCATAGGTTTTAATGGTCTATTTGAGATTGAAGATGATGTGATCTTCAGCCAAAGCTATATCGATATATTTTATAAAGCATTAGAGCTAAATGCAGATATTGTTAACTGCTCGTGGACGACAGTGGGGAGCGTTGATGAAGCTAGTGAAGATGCTATCAACACCTTTGTACAAGAGACGAGAGATGGAAAGGGAGGCTTTGTTGTCTTCAGCTCGGGTAATGAAGGGAGTACTTCATTGTTAAGTGAGGCAGCGTTAGAAAGTGTCATAAGTGTTGGAGCGATCGAAGCTGATGGTTCTCGGAGTCTTTACAGTAACTATGGTAACAAATTAGATTTGGTTGCCCCTTCTAACTTCGTAAGTATCGATCTTAATGGCGAAAATGGTTTCTCAGAGAACGAGATGGGTTTTGTGGCAGGCACAAGTTTTGCTGCTCCTGTTGTCAGTAGTGTGATCGCTTTAATATTAGAGAATAACCCTGATCTTACAAGAGAACAGCTTTTAGAAGTCCTTTACAGCACAACTAAAAAGGTGGGTGACACCCTGTATGCGTACAACATAGAAGAGAGCCTCTTAAATACACGTTACTCCAAAAGTAAAACACACGGCTATGGTTTGGTAGATGCCAAAAGTGCCGTTGAAAAAGCAAAGTTGTATCAGAGTGTTGAACATAACAACTCTAATGAGCAAAGTCCTCTTTTAGACAACTTAAAAGAGGGCTGGAACCTCGTGAGCACAGACAGAGATATTGTAGACATGAGCCTTTTTGATGATGCCGAGATTATTTGGAGTTATGTTGATGGTGAATGGAGAGGGTTCTCTTCCAAATTGACATATGCCAAAGTCTTAAGACAAGAGGAGAAGTTGTTAACTTCACTAAAAAGTGGAAGTGCGATATGGGTGTATAAAGGTGATCTATAAGATTGTTATTATGTTGGTCTTGTTGATAAGTGGTTGCTCTCAAAGTGATGGTTACTCTACATCAAGCGAGGCAGATAGATTTGAAGGCAGTACCTTAAAGGTACTGGAAAATAGAGAGAAAAGAGTACCTAAAAAGCTCTGCTCTATCCCTTCACAACCAAAATAAGGAAAAAAAATAATAAGTGCAAGTATCTCCAAAAAGTGCTTTGCAGGTTGTAGGGAGTTTGCTACAATATCTCTACTCATATTTTAAGGAACTTTATATGCCTCAAGCCTACTTTTTAACCATAGACGCAGGGACAGGAAGCGGTAGAGCCGTCATATTTGACACCGATGGTAAGCAGATCAGTATTGCACAGCAGGAGTGGACACACTTGAGTGAAGAGGGTGTACCTAACTCTATGGGCTTTGACTATAAAACGAACTGGAAGATCTTGCAAGAGTGTATAAAAG
>JALWKG010000412.1 GCA_027081565.1 Helicobacteraceae bacterium | reverse complement strand
GGTATGTTGGTGACTGAAGATGAGGACATCATGGAGCGTGCAAAACTGCTTCGTAATCATGCCATAGTCACGGACGAGGACTCTTTAGAGTACATCTATGATGTGACAGCTATTGGTAACAAATATACTATGAGTGACCTGGATGCTGCCTTTATTGATGTACAACTCTCACGTCAAGACCAGATCATCGCCCGTCAACAAGCGATCGCTGCTCAGTACAATGAAAAGCTCAAAGGGGTAGACCATGTCTCTTTGCCAGTGGTCAAAGAAGACCATGCCTATAGTAATTACATCATCAAGATCGATAAAAACCGTGACTCTTTTGCACGAGAGCTGGAAGCCCGCGGGATAGCAACAGGGATACACTACATACCTCTGCATCTTATGAGTTACTACAAAAGCAAGTATATGCTGCGTATTAACGACTACCCTGTAGCCCTTCGCAACTATCAAAGTATTTTGTCCATCCCTATCTATGCTGCGATGAGTGACAAAGAGGTAGAGTACATCTGTAAATCTATACAAGAGGTCGCTAAAACACGCGTTTGAAAAAGCAACTGACACTCTGGGCAGAGCGCTATCTCTATGCGCCCTCTCTTTCTCAAAAACTTTTATCACTACTGCTATGGCCTTTAAGTCTGCTCTATTGTGCTCTGATGCATCTGCGTTTTAGACTCAAAACACCAAAAGCCTTTGGTCTGCCTGTGATCAGTGTAGGTAACTTAACGGTGGGTGGCAGTGGAAAAACGCCGGTAGTCTCTGCCTTGGCATCGCATTTTAGTGATGTTGCTATTGTCTTACGCGGGTATGGCCGTCAAAGCGAAGGGCTTATCGTCGTCTCAGATGCCAAAAAGATCTTGGTCGATGTAGACCAAAGCGGTGATGAGGCGATGTTGTATGCACAAGTCTTGCCTAAAGCCGTAGTGATAGTCAGTGAAAGACGCGAAGATGCCATCATGAAAGCCAAAGAGATGGGCTGCAAGGTGCTCTTTTTAGATGATGGTTACAACAAACATCAGATCAAAAAACTGGACATATTGATAGAAGTAGAGACAAGCAACAACTTCTGCCTCCCCTCCGGTCCCTACAGAGAACGCCTCTGGCCATCTAAAAATGCACTTCAGATCAGAGAGAACAGAGAGTTCAAACGCAGTGTCAAACTCCTCGATGCTACAGAGAAGATGGTTTTGGTGACAGCGATCGCCAGAGCAGAGCGGTTGGACCCTTATCTTCCTGAAGTGGTAGAAAAAGTCTATTTTGAGGACCATCACTACTTTACAAAAGATGAGTTAGAGAGCATCTTAGAAAGTACTAAAGCGAGCAGTTTATTGGTCACTTTAAAAGATTACGTTAAAATTCGAAAATACAATCTACCTGTCACACTTTTGGAGCTTCATTTGGAATTCGATGAGAAGTTTGTATCAGCAGTAGAGACTTATATAAAAGAGAACCTATGATAACCAAACCAAGAAAAGTACAGACGCTCTTAGAAGCACTGCCTTTTATTAAAAAATTTAACAACAAGATCGTAGTGATCAAGTATGGTGGTGCGGCACAGACCTCTCCCTCACTTAAAGAGAAGTTTGCAGAGGACATCTTGTTGATGCACCTTGTAGGCTTGCGTCCTGTTGTTGTTCATGGTGGCGGGCCTCGTATTACTGAGATGTTGACCAAGTTAGAGATCCCAACAGAGTTTGTTGATGGTCAGCGTGTGACCACACCTGAGGTGATGCGTATTGTAGAGATGGTGCTTTGTGGAGAGGTGAATAACGAGATCGTCTCACTTTTAAATGCTCATGGTGCCAAGGCTATAGGCATCAACGGTAAAGATGCGCACTTTATGCAGGCAGAACCTAAAGAGCATGCCAAATGGGGCTTGACAGGTACTATCACTACCGTTAATCCTGACGTGATCCATAAGATGATCGCCGAGAAGTTTATCCCGGTCATCGCACCGATCGCCTCTGATG
>JALWKG010000411.1 GCA_027081565.1 Helicobacteraceae bacterium | reverse complement strand
TTGGTGCAGGTTGTGCAAAATGTCTGACCGACTGCGCACTGCTGTGCGCCGAGTGTCAGACTTTTGTGCAAGATGTGCCGAAGCTAAGCTTTTAAAAGTTCTAGGAACTCGGCGAAGATGTAGCGTGACTCTTTTGGTCCTGGGCTTGACTCTGGGTGATGCTGTACAGAGAAGATCGGTGCATCGTTATAACGAAGACCTTCAATAGTGTTATCAAAAAGGTTAGTATGTGTCACTTCCGCAATATCAGTTACAGAATCAGGTACATTATAGTTATGGTTCTGCGCTGTGATCTCAACCATACCAGTTTTAACATTTTTAACAGGGTGATTTCCACCATGGTGACCAAACTTCAATTTAAAAGTGTCGTGACCATGAGAGATAGAAAGCAGTTGGTGACCTAAACAGATACCAAACATCGGTACTTTAGCTGCGATCAGCTTTTTGACCTGTTCTTGTTCCTCTTTTAATATTAGGGGATCTCCAGGGCCATTAGAAAGGAAAACACCATCGATCTCTTTGGCTTTGACACGTGAGATCAAGTTCTCAGCATCAAAACTGTTAGGAAGGACTTCCACTTCAATACCAGCTTGTGTCAACTCATTCAAAATGTTACGTTTTACACCAAAGTCGATAGCAGCGATCTTTGCCTGAGGTGCTGGTGCATCGTTATACTTAAAGTTGACTGCATCATAAGTACCAGTAGTGTGTTTATAACCCTCTTTTGTACTAACTTCATTGATGTAATTTACATCCTCAATACGGGGAGAAGCGTCAAGAACTTTTTTAAGTTCCTCTTTGTCACTGATCTCTGTAGAGGCTACCATCATCATGGCACCTTCACTGCGAAGCATTTTAGTCAAAAAGCGTGTATCGATGTCACAGATACCCATGACATTGTGTGATTTCAAAAAGTCTGAGAGAGAACCCTCTGCACGAAAGTTTGAATAACGGTCTTGATATTGACGTACGATCATGCCTTTAGCATGTGCTGACGTTGACTCCATGTCTTCACCATTGACACCAACATTACCAATCTCTGGTGCCGTAAAGGTAACAAACTGACCCGCATAAGATGGGTCAGACATGATCTCCTGGTAACCACTCATAGAGGTGTTAAAGACGATCTCGCCCACCAAGGTTGTCTCAGCACCAAAAGATGATGCCTCTAAAAAGGTACCGTTTTCAAGATAGATATAAACTGGGTTCATTAAGCAAGTCCTCTCTTTTGTAATTCTTCGTTGTAAAGTTTTTCATGAATGATGTCGAACTCTTCCGTTCCAGGGATAATACGACGTTTGTATGAACGGATCTTGTCCATAACAGCATCATCGATCTCATCATTGCTAGCGATGTAGCCTGTGATCGCATTGTAGATAATATTTTTAATACGGTTCTCTGTCACATCAAAATGAATCAGGTCCTCTTCATAAAGTTCATCCAATACTTTGTGTGCAATATCAGAGTAACGATCTTCATATGAAAGGATCACACCAAACTCTGGAGCCAGCTTCTTTTTGATCATAAAAAAGAGTTGACGTTCGTCTGCCAACTGCTCTTCGATATCATCTTCATTTTCATCTAGCATATCATTGACACGTTCTTCAAGTGCGTGTTCTTGTTTGACACTCTCTTCAAAGATCTTTTCAGCTTCATGCGCGATTGGTTCAAGACCTTTAGTCATCGTGACCAAGCCACTTTTGTTCAGTTCAATAGCAATTCTGTTTGCGATACGTGGTACGTGTGCGAGCGTGACTTTCATACGATGACCTCTAAAATTATTTTTTTGGATGATACTCTATTTATGGTTAGAAAGAGGTAAAAGCTTTTGAGGGAAGTGAAGTAGAAGTGTGATTTCGAGGGTGTATAGATGAGAGAATGGGATGCCTCTCAGCATCTCATCAACTCAATGGCGGATTAGTGTAGGTCTTTCCAGACTTGACGTTTCCAAAGGTAAGCAAAAAGAACAAAGAAGATCATAAAGATCATCACATTTTTACCTACTTCATTACGCATCTCAGCTTTAGGGTCACCCGCAAACTCAAGATACTTGATCACTTTCTCAGCGCCTTCAGCAGTCACACCAACACGTGGCATTGCTGTACCATGAAGCTGGCTTTGAGGGTTCTCGATAAATGTAGATAAAAAGTGCTCATTACGTGAACGGATGTACATCGAAAGGTCCGGAGGCAATTTACCCAGGTACGCTTTGATAGAATCTTGATAATCAAGAACATCTGCTTGGAAACGAAGCTCATCTTTTTTATGTTTAAAGTTTGGCATCTCACCGAGCTGTGTCCACTTAGTGTAACGCATAGCATGACAACGACCACAGGCATCTTCAAATGCCATCTTCGGTGTTACCTCTTCTGGCTTCACTGCAATAGACTGCAAGTAAGCAACGATGTCAGCGATCTCTTGATCAATGTCATCTCCACCTGCACCATAGAAACCTGGCATAGGGTGTGGACGCATGTCGTTGAACTTATGCTCAACAACTGTTGCGTGTGCAGGATTTTTGATCAATGCTGCAAGGAACTTCGCATCATAGATCGCACCAGCATTACTTAAGTCTGGTGGGTTAACACCATAGGCTGCAGCAGAGTCTTTTGCAGACATTCCAGTCTCCATACCCAATGCTTTAACATTGTGACAACCGATACAACCACCAGCCATAAAGGTGTCTGCACCACGTGTTGCATCACCTGTTTTTTCTAATGCAGGTAGATCTGCATAAGCGAAATGCTCAGACTCGACATGAGCGTGCATTTGACTGTGAGCGAACGGCTCAACTAACCAATATGTCAATAGTGAAAAGAAAACTACGACTGCTAATATTAAAAACTCTTTCATCATCTTCTCCCTATAACTTTTTTTCTAGTTTTGTGATAAATGGTAAAATGATCCAAAGACCAATAAATACCAATGCTGCGACATAACCAATAGTACTAAAGATACCCTGCGGAGGCAGTTTACCCATAGCTGTCAGTACGATCATGTCCAGAAGCATCGCCCAGAACCAAAACTTAAAGAGACCACGACGGTTCGCAGGAACGGTGTTCGGGCTTCTGTCAAGGAATGGCAATAATACAAAGATGACCTGTGCAAACGCAAAGGCGATCAGACCGATGTCTTTGTCAAACGGACGAAGGATCTCGTAAGACCAAAGGAAGTACCACTCTGGGTAGATATGTGCCGGTGTCACAAGACCGTTTGCAGGATCAAAGTTCACTGGATCCATTGCAAAATCAAAGTTCCAAAAGACAAGATAGAAGAAGAAAACAAGATAGATCGCAACAACGAACATGTCTTTAGACATAAAGTCATTTGCGAATGCAATGACTTTTGACGCGGCTTTGTTTCCAGATTTATACTTCTCAGCTTCTACTTCGAAATCGATCTCTTCACCATTTTGGTTGTTAACGTGTGGAAGACGTAAAGCACCAAAGTGAAGACCGATCAGTGCCATGATAGCCACTGGGATCAGTAGTACGTGAAGCATAAAGAAACGGTCAAGGAAGGCTTGCGCAGGAACATAGTCACCACGGATCCACTCAACAACACCGTTAAGCTCTAAAGAACCAGCAGAGAAAAGGTTAGTAATAACCATACCCGCCCAGTAACTCATCTGTCCCCATGGAAGCATATAACCAGAGAATGCCTCAGCAGAGAATGCAACAAAAAGAAGCATACCTGAGATCCAGATCAGTTCACGGCCCTTTTTATATGAACCATAATAGATACCCGTGAACATGTGAATATAGATGATCAAGAAGACAACAGATGCTGCAACGGCATGAACATGACGCCACATCCAACCAAAACCGACCTCTTGCATGATCGTGTAGTTAACACTGTCAAACGCCAAGTCAACATTTGGCTGATAATACATCAACAAAAAGATACCTGAGATCAACAAAATACCAAAAGTGATCGCTAAAACCATACCCATAGCCCAAAGGAAGTTAATGTCCTTTGGAATCCAGTACTCTTTAGCAAGGACACGCTGTAGTGTGTTTACACCCAGACGTTGATCCATCCACTCATTAAGACTGTTTGCTTTTTCAAAATGTGCCATAAATTTTCTCCTCTATAAGCTAGGCAACAATGCCAGCTTCTTTCATTTTGGAATATTCCGGACCTTCTTCACCCAGTACAAGTGTTGCACCATTGATTTTAAAAGGAGGGATAACAAGAGGACTTGGAGGTGGTGCCAGGGTCTCAATACCTGATGAATCAAACTCACCACCATGACAAGCACACTTAAAGTCTGTTTTGTCTTCACGATAGGCTGGAATACACCCTAGGTGTGTACACAAACCAATAGCTACCAAATAGTGATCATCCCCGATTACGATGTCACGTGCCGTCTGTGCTTCGTTCTGCGCAGCAACCATTTCTGCCGTTTTACGAAGTACAAAGATAGGTTTACCACGCCACTTCTCTACGATCAATTTGTTAGCCGTACATGATGAAAGATCAATTGTTGTAAAACCTGCCGCTTTAACACTTGGAAGAGGATCCCAAGATCTCTTCATAGCATACAAAGCACCTACCGCTCCGACACCTGCAACAGCACCGAAAGCTTTACCCATAAAGCCACGTCTTGTCTGGTTCATTTTATACCCACTTATGTGTAAAATTTTTCAAATGGTATAATAGATTAAACTACGTTAAACGCTTATAAAGATAAGTTGTTCTTAAGGAAATCACTGATTATTTGTGTACTTTGTGGTGCAGGGTGATAAGTATGTGATAAAGCACTACCAATTTCTAGTAATAGTTTCTCTTGGTCAAAACCATCAACTATAGGAATATTCAACGATGCAAAGAGAGGCAGAAAGTCACGTACATAATCTGGACGTTGGATGTAAATAGGTCGTCCACCCGAAGCGAGGTTCTCTAAAACAGCTTGTGGAGAGGCCGTGACAAAGATCCTGGAGGCCATTAAAACCTCATCATAATCTTCAAATTCATGACAGGTCGTAAAAGATGGTGCCAGCTTATCTTCATAGTCTAAAAAGAAGTAAAACCCAACGATCAGTTCTGCTTCTAGTTTGGCAAACATCTCAACATTTTTAAGAAGATCCTCTTCATAGTCATCATCACCAAAGAAAAATGTTTTCTCTATACTTTTTTCTTGCTTTTCAAAGTATCGTTCATCTATAGCTACTGCCTTACAGATACCCTCACCTTCAAGATAAGGTGATATCAGGAGTTCGCCCTCCAATTGTGTCGCATTTGGATCATCGGTGACTCTGATAAAAGTAGAAAAGAAATTCACCATATCTTGGTGCATCACAGGGTTCAACTCATCAGAATCGAAAATGATCTTGTCTCCATGATGGGCGATTTGAGGAATGTTACGCACCACATCGATGCCGACTGAGCGCTTCACTCCAAAATGGCGTGCTTCTTGGGCTATACGAAAGTCAGAAGTCAAAAGAGTGATGTCAACATCACCTAAAGAACGAATAATCGTCGCAGCACGTCGAAAACGGTCCAGTCCAATACGATGGCCTGTGTGTACATAGTAGAATAGTCTCATGATATATCTTTATTTGAAAATCTGTTAGGGAAATTATAGAGAAAAGAAACTAGAGAAGACTGAAACGTAAAGGTATAGAGATTCTACAAGCGTAGTTTTATGAGTCATAGTACAATAAATTTTGGATTAGAGTACCATACCAAAAAACTTCACTACGGCAAAGAGATTATTTGAAAAAGCTTGTAACCATAGAAATGAACGTGGTAGTATCGCTTCAAAAAAACTTGAGTAAGTGTTTCAAAAGTCAAGCGGTCAATTATGTTAGCAACACTCCCGTATTTTCAATTTGAGATAAAATCATTTTACATCCGTCTTTATACCCAGTATCACATTTTAAAGAATAACCATTTTTTTGTGCAAGATTTTTTGCTATTGCAAGACCTAAACCAAAACCACTTTTTAAACGATTTTTACTCGCATCAACTGTATAAAATGGTTGAAAAATCTTCTCACACTCTTGTACTTCTATACCTATGCCTGTATCTTGTACTATAAGTGAATTGTTTTCTAAATAAATAGTGATACTGCCTTTATTTGTAAATTTGATACTGTTATTGAGTAAATTTATGACAATTTTTTTTAGGTCAGTTTTGGTAAATTCAATAATCTCATCTTCTTTTATACGATTTACTAATGCAACCTCATTCAATGGTTCTGTTAATACAAATATCTCTCTGTTCATAAATTCTCTAAGTTCAATTTTTTCTTTTTTTATAGCACTTTTCATAGATTGGATAAATAAGAGTACGTCACTGAGTAATTCGTTCATATAACTTGTTTCATACTTTATTTTTTGTAAAACAACTGGAAGTTCTTTTTGTGAAATCAACTCATCCTCAATGGCTTCAAGATTTCCTTGAATAACCGTTAATGGCGTTCTAAAGTCATGAGCAAAAGAACGAATCATCCATGTAAGTTCACTGTTTTTTTCTTTTAACTCAGTTATTGATCTATCAAGTTGTGAAGAAACCGTGTTGAGTGTTTTATAAATATTGGCAATCTCTTCTATATGCTCGTTTTTATTATAAACAGTAAAATCTTCATCAGCTATTTTAAGAAGTCTGTTTTTTATAAAGATAAACTTTTTTGAAAAGTAGCTTCCCAGTATATAACTTAAGAGGGCGATTATAGGCAATGTAATACCAATAGTAATCACTATCTTTGAAAACATTTTCATTCCAATGGGAACATCAATAATATAAAATGTCATAAAAGCAGTAAATATTGATATGATAAGTCCTGCAATAATATATGAAAGCAGTAGCAGTTTTTTAATACTCATTGATAATATATCCTTGACCATGAACTGTTTTGATATACTCTATTGTATCTACCATTTTTATCTTTTTTCTGATGTGTGATATATGAGAATCAATACCCCTACTATCTATTTCACCTAAATTATTTTCATAAATCAGATACGCCAGCTCATCTCTTGAAAAAAGTTTTTTTGGATTATCTAAAAGTGTAAAAAAAAGTAGGTATTCACTTCGAGTGAGTATAAGCTGAAAACCATTTATTGTTATCTCTTTTTTAGCATCGTTAAGGAGAATATTTTGTGTACTTATCGAATTTTGAGATTTCAGAGTATCATGTCTTCTGAAGTAAGCTTCTACTTTTGCCAGTAACTCTTTGGTTCTAAAAGGTTTTGTAATATAATCGTCTGCACCATAAGTATATCCTTTTAGTTTTATCTCTTCTTCATCAAGAGCACTTACTAAAATAAGAAAAGTTTGAGGAGATCGTTCTCTGAATTTTTTGCAAAGAGTAAGCCCATCTACATGCGGAAGCATGATATCAATAGTTGCTACATCATATTTGTTTGTACTTAGAAGGGTAAGCGCTTCTCTGCCATCAGTAGCTACATCAACATCATACAAAGAAGTTTTAAATCTTTGTATAATTAAATCCGCTATAGCTTTTTCATCTTCGATGATAAGAAGTTTCTTTTTCATCTGCTATTTAAAATGTTTTTTGAAAGTGTGTAAATAGGTAGTCGTCATTGTTTACACTGGCATGGCATGCAATACAGCTCTGTGTTCCTTTTGCCCAGGGTTTATAACCGTCTTTAGTTTTTATAAAACGGGCATAACCCCAGTTGTCACCATTGTGGTTGAACTTTTTACTATTTTTTACCATGTATTCAACTCTTTGAATTTTGTCTGCTTCAAGAGCACCCGGCCATGTTGGCATTTTTTTCACACTCCATCCGATCTTGACAACTTTACTTCCCTCAGGCATAACCTTCACATGATGGGCAAGGGCATTAAAAGCTACTGGGTTTGCTAAGATATATCGTATCTCATTTTTATCAGTTCTAAAGTGGGTAGCAATGATTTTATAATTTTGATACCCCGCTATCTCTTTAAATGCTAATTTATTTTTTGGCATTATCAAATCTGGCACTTCAGAATTGTCTGTTAAATACACATCAGATTGTGCAAAAAGTGATGAGACTACAACCGTTGAGAGTAGAACTTTTGTTACTGTTTTCATAAAATATGTCCTTATATTTTTAAGCTACTCATATTATAAAAACAAGTTGTGGAGATTGTCTAAAGATTGTATTAAACTTTACACTATTCTTTTGGTTTTTAAAGCCCGAATTTAAATCTGAGGGAGGAGGAACAGATTACTAATAGCAATGACTACCATCTACTCCTCATGATCTGAATGACCGTTTCACTTTTTCTTTTCAGCCATCTTCATATAAATATGCAGGATCTCGATGGCTGCAGGAGTGATACCTGAGATCTGTGAGGCGGCCTGAAGAGTTGGCGGTTGGAAGGTCTCTAGCTTGTCTATGACCTCTTTGGAGAAACCGCGCACACCTGCAAAATCGAAACCTTCTGGGATCTTGATATTGATGTTTTTCTTCATCTTATCAATATCTTCTTGCTGCTTTTCAACATAACGGGCATACTTTGCCTCGACTAAGATCTGCTCTTGTATGTACGCAGAGTACTTTCCAAGTTCAGGGATGAGTATGGAAAGCTTCTCCAAGGTGAAACTTTTACGAGAGATGATCTGTTGCGCATTGATCTTGTCACTAATACGCTCTTCACCTATACTTTCCAAAAATGCTATAAACTCTTTGTTTGGTGTGTAGTCAGTGGCAGCGATAGTCGCGATGCCTTCTTGGATCTGGGCGATCTTGTCATTGACATTAGCCATGGTCTCATCATCCAACAGACCTAGAGCATGACCATACTTGCTCAGACGCATATCGGCAGACTCTTCACGAAGCAGCAGTCTGT
>JALWKG010000410.1 GCA_027081565.1 Helicobacteraceae bacterium | reverse complement strand
CCTGTATGTACAGCAGGTGCAGGTCATAGCTCTCACGTATGCTCTTCTCCAGTGTCTGAGCATAGGCAGCCGCTTTTTTTGGAGCGGCTGCCAGCAGTGTCTGCATCTTCTGTACATGCAGAAGTATTTGGTTTTGACGATATGCCTGTAACTGCACAGTATCTGGATCCACTGCAAGCAGTTGCTGAAACACACTGTCTGCTTCTTTTGGGTGTCCCTGCCAAAACAGCAAGGTAGCATAGCGGCGCATAATAACGGTATTGTCAGGATAGTGTTCATACCCTTCTTTTGCCACTAAAGCTGCCTTATCGATCTGTTTATCAGCGACAAGTGCATTAATATTTTTGATCATCTTCAACTGACGTTTTTCATCACTTTGAGTGTCAGTAGGGACAGCAGCGACTTCGCTTGCTGAGTGTTCACCGGCATGTAACAGGAGTGATGTACCCAAACACAGTCCCAAAAGAGTTTTGATCATCATCTCTCTTTTAGCACCTGCATCCTGAGATCATCCACAAGATCTTTTGCATCAGGGTTGTTCTTCAGCTCTTTTTTCAGGTATTGCAGTCCCTTGTTCCTATTTTTCATCAAAAACATCACCCGTGCCATATCATAGTTGGCCAAGGGATATTTTGGGTTTAGGTGTAACAGTTTTTGCAGTTTTCGTTTGGCATTGATATAGTCATTTTGTACGATCATGATCTCAGCAGTACCCCAAAGTGCATCAACATTGTTCCCATTTTCCTGAAGCATTTTCTGATAAATCACATTGGCTTTATTATACTCCTTGAGATGGTAAAAAGTTCGGGCCAGACGCACGGCTTCACCTTCTGTTTCACGAAGTTCCATGGCTTTTTTGAAATAACTGATCGCCTTGACATAGTTATTCTGCAGATAGTAGTTCCAGGCAAGTTCTGCATAGGGCTGTGCATTGTGCTGCTTGAACTCCGTTATAGACTGCTTGAAAAACTTTTCTGCCTGAGCATAAGCACCGCGATCACGCGCTGCTATCCCCTGTTGCAGATGATAGCGGTTGATGACAACAGCTGTGTTGGGAAGACCAAGGATGCCATTTTTGTCCAAGGCAACTGCCTTGACATAATAAAAGCCATCTTTTTCAACCTTGAAACGGAGCTCTGTTGCAGATGCCTCTTTAATAGCGATCACCTGCATAAACTCTTCATCTTCTGCCAAAGTAACACGATATTTTTCAGCACCTTGCACTGTAGTGAAAGAGACCATCAGTGCCCCAGCATCACCACTCTCTGCACCAAGACCATAAGGCGGATCTAGTAGTTCTACCACTGAGATCCCGGAGCTGCTGCTGACAAATCCTTCACCTTCATAAACATGCTGTAAGCCAGCTTCAAGTTCACCCTTATAGACGGAGACAACACCCTTGTCCGGTTTCTGTTCAAAAGCCAGTTCCGTACCTAAGTTGGTAAACGAGGACGTAGGTGTGGCAAAAGCGACATGTACTTCATGCAAATCTGCTTCTGCTTTTCCCTTTTGAAGATCCAGATGACGATAGACCTTGCTGCCTGTGATATTGTGCAGGTCCCAAAAACTGTATTGGGCACCTTTATCGATCTTGATCGTAGAACCATGCTCAAGCTTGATAAGATCAAAGTTGTCTGCAGTCTCTATGTTGTTGAACGAAGGGATCACCGGAAAAAGATAACTCACCCCAACCATCATCAAGACGAGTGCAGCATTCATAACTGCCATAGGATGCTGTATTTTGTTTGCATTGAGTTTTCTCGGAAGTATCATAATAAAATTTGTACCCTCACCATAAACACTGTCGAACTCCAAGGTCCCTTTATGTGCATCTACAACGGCCTGTACAAGGGCCAGACCTATACCCGTCCCCTGTTTCTGTGTGGCATCACTGGTCTCAAACTTTTGCATGACCTTGTCCTGCTCACTCTCTTTGATACCAATACCACTGTCTGCCACACTGACACGTAACCTCTTCTTGTCACTTGTAAATGTGATACGCAAAAACCCATGTTCGGTATTGTATTTGACGGCATTAGAGATCAGGTTGAATAGAGCACGTTCTATCCAAAACGCACTGGCATGTATCGCTACATCTTCACCTTCATCGACCACTTCGACCTCAATAGACTTTGCTGTGATCTCTGAATACAGTGTCTCTAAAATCGACTCTACTATAGGACGAACATGGATCATCTCTATATCGATACTGTTGCTCTGTTGCTGGTGCTGCAGTTTTTCTATGAGAAGCATCTCATTAAAAAGTGACACCGACTGACTGACGGCATTGAAGGCCTGCGACAGTAGCTTGGTGCGGTCATCTTTGTCAAAATCATAGGTACTCAACATTTCAAGAGAGAGCTGTGCAGAAGAGAGGATGTTTTTGAGTTCATGATTGCTCACACTGCTGAGACAGTTCTGGTCAAGTGCCTCGACCGATTTGAGATGAAGGTCCAGCAGGTTGTAAAGAAAGTCCAACTCCTCTTGTGGAGCAATATGCTGACAAGATCTGAAATCAATATGCATCGATGCAAAATCAAAAGTCACTTCATCATCCTGAACGTGGAAACCATGCTTTTCATTTAAGATGTTCTCTTTGAGCGCAATTTTTTCTGTCCCCAGGAAGTTGCCTATAAGGGTTATGATGTTAGTTGTTTTTTTCATTGATTACTCTTGTTTTTAGATAGCAGTCAAAACGATATATTGAGATTAGTCATATATCGGATACCTGCAGTTTTGCCTTTTTGACACTAAAACCCCGTTTTACCCTTGTTCTCTATTATAAAGCATTTCCGTGATAATTAAATGACAATCAAATAGTCTGACATGTGATTTATCTCACAATAGAAGCTTGCCATTATTTCCACACTTATTTTTTTTATACTCTCCTCAACTAAAAAGAAAAGGAGTCACAATGATAGAACTTTTTATACTGACACTCTTCATTTTTTTTGTTTGCATCTTCTACTATGCCCGTCAGGAAAGTGTTAAAGTTCCTCTCATAAAAGAACAAGAAAAAAAGATCAAACTGCCTATAGATCACGAAGATTTTTCTGAAGACATGATGAAAGCTTATATCGCCTACAAGTTGTCTCAAGAGAAACAGGTGTCAGATGAAGACTAAAGAAAACGGACACAGTTTTTACCCTCTTTTTTGGCCTGGTACAAGGCTTTGTCTGCAAGAGAGAAGACCTTTTGCTCATTTGAATCAAACTGCACCACTGTCGCACCAAAACTACACGTTATATGCGGCAGTCCATCATCATTCTCTTTTTCGATCATCTTTCTGATCGTTTCAAGTCTGTTATAAGCATTTTGAAAATTAATAGGATAATAAACGATAACAAACTCTTCTCCACCCCATCTGGCTAAAAGATCACTTGCTCTAATATTATACATTAGAAGCTCTGATACTCTTTTTAAGATCTTGTCACCCACCGCATGTCCATAAGTGTCGTTGACCTTTTTAAAATTGTCTATGTCCATAATGCAGAAAATAGCACTGTCATGGTTTCTGACAACCTGCTTCAAAATAGTCGTAAACTTATGTTCAAAATCATAACGGTTGGAAAGATGGGTCAAAGCGTCAGTTGTCGCCTGTAGATAAAGACGCTCTTTCTCCTCTTTATGGCGCGTTATATCGTTAAAGATAACCATATAACCATTGTGTTCTTCCATAATCGGATAAAACTTGATCTCAAAGTGTGCACTGTTTCCATGACTATCATCAATATCCAATTCCGTAGGAAAAGGCCCACCCTCCTCCAATAGTTTTTGCATAGATTTCTTGTCAGGATAACCAAATACTTCATACAGATTTCTCATTTGCTCAAATTCTTCCAAGCCAGAAAAACCGCAATAATTCAGACAACTACGGTTGGCATAGGTGATCTTTGCATCTTTGATAACAATGATCATCTCATCTTGAAGATCAAAGATCGTTTCAAGCAGATTATACTGTATGTTCAGCTTGCGGGTACGCTCTTCTACTTTTTTCTCAAGATTGGCAGCATAATCCTGTAAAGTGTGATCTTGCTTGCAAATCGACTCCCGCATACTTTCAAGGTTTTGTGCCAAGACTTCAAACTCATCTCTGGTCTCAACCTCTATTTTTGTTCTATAGTCACCCTGCTTGATCTGCTGCGTATAAAAAATAAATTTTTTTAGTATGTTATGAATTTTGTTACTCAAGTACGTCGCGATGAGGCTGCTGAGTATCAGTGCGATCAGAAAAAGAGTCACAATCTTAATCAGCTCTTGATTGAAAAAAGCATAGAGGCCTCTGTCTTTTATACACACCATCAAAATGAAAGGGTTGGCTGTTTCATCTTTCTCTATACAGCTAAACGAGGCATAATAATTTTCATCTTCGATCTTAGTGTTCAAGTTTTGGGCAGGGTGTAGACAAAGCCATTGGCTCTGCTCTTTTGAGAGTACGATCTTTGCTAAAAGTGTTTTGTTCCTGTCCAATGTCGATGAGATGACTTTACTACCATAGAGCAGTGCATAATCTATAGATGTGTTACAAGAGAGTCTCTGTAAGAAATGTGCATCCATTGCTTTTATAACAATAGCAACAGCTTCCAGTGCCCCCTGTTCAAACAGAGGCATAGCTGAGTAATAGTAGATCTTTCCATTTTGATAAAGCAGTGCACTTTTTTCTCTTCTCGAGGCAATACTCTCTTTAACAAAGCTTTTGGACATAAGCCCCTTTGCAGGTATTGGCATAGAGGAAGTCTCTCCCAGTAATTGTCCCTCTTTATCTAAGATCAGGATCTGATCACAATCGAATACCTGACGTTCTTCTTTTAAAAATTCATTTATTCCACTGGCATTATCTTCTTGAAGCAGATGTAACATGTGTAGATTTGAAACAAGTATTTGTGAATGATCAGCTTCACGCTGTATTGTCATGTTAAAAAAACTCTGGCTCAGGTTGCGTTCCTGGTCCAGTTCGTGGAGTAAGGAGATCTTTGACACTACATTATTTGAATACGCTATATACAATATCATCAATAATACAAAAAGGGTGTTGGCACCTACCATCAGCATGATAAGTTTACTACGGATCGATCTTAAAACTTGATTCATAGACACACTCAAATTTATTGGATTTATACATAACATATATTCAATGTTGTACAGATATTAATCATTATAATACTTTGCTAGTACCAAAGTATGTCAGAAATAGCCTACATTATTAGACGAAGCTATACTTGAGAATCAGAAGATGATATCGTTTTGAAGGGCAAAGTGGATCAGCTGGTTGCTGTTTTCGAGAGAGAGTTTGTCTAAAATACGCCTACGGTAAGTCGAAACGGTCTTCGGACTCAAGGAGAGCTTTTCAGAGATCTCTTTATAACTCAGACCTGATGCGATCATTGAGAGGACTTCAAATTCTCTCTTAGAAAGCAGTTCGGAGGGACTCTTTTCCTCTTTGTCCAAGGACTCCCCGTATAACAGTGTCTCATTGACTGCCTCAGAAAGATAGACCTTTCCCGAGGCTACCGTGTTAATGGCATCGATCAACTCCTCTGAGATCACTTTTTTGTTCAGATAACCCAGAGCTCCGGCTTTTATGGACTGCAGTGCATACATCTCCTCAGGGTACATACTCAAAACAAGAATGGAGATATCCTGATACATATCATTGATCTCTTTAACTGACTGCAGACCATTTTTGTCTCCCATGTTCAGATCCAGGATAAGAAGCTCACAAGACGTTTTTTTCAGTACTTCCAGCAACATACTAAAAGAGGAGGCTTCATCACTAACCGTCATATGTGGCTGTTGTTCAATAAGAGAGCGCAAGCCACTTCTGACGATACCATGATCATCAGCCAAAACGATCTTAAGTTCTTTCTCATGGAGCATCTTTTTGCCTTTAATATATAATAACTTATTTTCATTTATTATACATCAGGAAAGAATCATTTTTTCTTTAATTGCTCCAAGACAGCCTTGATCTCCTTCTTTTTAAAAGGTTTGCCAACGTAAAGGTCGAACGGGCTCTTTTTACTTTTATCTCGCAACGGATCACCGGAGATCGAAACAGCTAAAACAGGTTTCTCTCCATGCTTCTTTTCATAATCTCTAAATTGTGTCATTACCTCTGTTCCAGAGAGACCTGGCATGTTCTCATCCAGGTATGAGAGCTGAAACGGTTCTCCACTCTGCGAAGCCTCTTTAAGCTTTTGGAGTGCACTCAAGCCGTCATAAGCGACTTCTACATGGTAGAAGTCATCTTCTAAAAGTGCTTTGATCAGCTCAATGTTGATCTTGTCATCATCTACGACCAGCACTTTTGTTCGTACTGTACCTTTAATAAAGTCATAAAGGGTATCAGCATAATAGGTATATTTTGAGATCACATCATAAGGCTGATCCTCAACGCTCCTCGCAAGAGACAACAGTTTTTCTTCTACTACCAGAAGTTTCAGACTGCGCTCTTGTGCCACCTTAATACTCTCTGCATTCAAAAGTGTTTGAAAACATATAAGATGCGTTGTATCATCTGCTATCTCTTCAAGACTATTGATAATAGCTATACTGTTATCGCCCACACCCATTCGCAGCATATTGCGCATAAGGTTATGCCCGCTGACAACATTCTGGTGTTCAAGTAAAATCGCAAACCGATGCTGTCTGTATGTTGATTTTTCTATATTTGGATTCGGATTTGACACCTTGATCGGCATCTCAAAATAGAATGTGCTTCCTTTGTCCAACGCACTTGTCAGTTTCAGTTCGCCGCCAAGCTCTCTTACATACTCAGCACTGATTGAAAGCCCAAGCCCCGTACCGCCAAACTCTGCATGGGTCTTCTCTTCCGCCTGTTTGAAAGCTTCAAAGATCTCTTTTTGTTTCTCTTTTGCGATCCCTATCCCTGTGTCTTTGACAGAGATCTCGATCTTCTGTTTATCTGGCATATAGTTCACTGTGAACTCTATATTCTGATGCGTAGGTGTGAACTTGTACGCGTTGCCGATCAGGTTCATCACAACACGTTTAAGTTTCATATCATCCACAATGATCTCTTTGGGTAAAAGAGGATCAACATAGACATTGAAATCCAGCGATTTGTTAAACATGTTGGCTGAAAAGTTTTCAGCGATGTCCGCAAAAAACTTGGAAGGGTTGAGCGCCACAGGTTTAGACGCCGCTCTTTCGTGCTGGCTGCTGACACGATCAAGGATCGATGTCGTCAACTCGTTGATAAAATGCGCACTCTCTTTGGCATTGCGCACGTACTGCAGCAGACGCGGGTTGTCCATCTGCTCTTCAAGCAGTTCCAAAAAGCCATACATACTGTTGGCCGGAGTACGGATGTCATGCACCGTGTTGGCCAAAAAGTTCAAGGTAGCATCAGGCGTTTTTTCTATCTGTTTGGCTTCTTGAATTTTCTCGACATCTTTTATGACCTGCTGAGACCCGTTTTTCAAACGTTCACTGATATAGACACGTTCTACCTGCTGCTCTCTGAATTGAGGATGCATATAATAGATCACATTGACCAGGAACTTTGAAAGAGACTCCAGAACTTCCATGTCATCTTCGACAAAATTCTTGATCTGACGTATCGAGGAGTAGGCAGTCACGATGCCGAGAAAACGATCACCATCTACAATAGGTGCAATGATCTTAGACTTAATCCGGATTTCATCAGGATTGTCCGTAGCAGCTACATACTCTTTTTCACTGGCAAGATAGTTATAGATCCCGCCACTCACTGTCAGGAATGATTTGGCGATGATCCCTCGTTGATCGAGCATAGAGATCTCACGAACAAAAGACTCATCACGCTCTCGCAGCAGCACAGCTCGCGTCTCATCAAATATCCACAATGATGCATGTTCTGATCCCAACAGTGTTGTGACCAGATCTTCAACAATAGAATTGATCTCTATATTGTCTTTGGAAGCCTCTATCTTTTTAGTGGTCTTCTGTAACAAACTTTTTAACTCTTTGCGGTCAAGTTCTTGCACTACAACTCCTCTTCACACTCTCATAATATTATTTTTAATTATACAGTCAATCGTTATAAATTTCAGCCAAATTATAATGAAAAGAACATTATGATACAGTAGGGGAAATCTTACAGACATCTTTTTGTAATTTTTTTATAATACGTTCAAAATTACAGGAGATATTATGCAAAAGCCAACACCAACCGATGTTGAACACGAAGTCAAAAGCGTCGATATGATCGTTTCAAAGGGAGATGCAGAAGGCAACATCACCTATACCAACCCTATCTTCATGAAGATATCAGGCTATACCCAGGGTGAACTGCTTGATCAGCCTCACTCTATTCTTCGCCACCCCGACATGCCAAAGGTCATCTTTAAGTACCTGTGGGAAAACCTGCAAGAGGGCAAAGAGGTCTATGCTTATGTCAAAAACCTCTGTAAAGATGGCGGGTACTACTGGATTCTGGCACAGGTCAGAGTGGCTAAAAACCCTGACGGATCTTTTAGAAACTATGTTTCTACCCGTAAGAACATCACTGAAAATGCCAAAAAGAGCATCTCTGAGCTTTATGCCAAACTACTGGAAGTGGAAAAAGCAGATGGGGTTGAAGCATCTGAAAAGGCACTGATGGACTTTCTCGCTGAGAATGGACAGAGCAAAGAGACATTTAACAGCTTTATGCAAGCAATTAACAAATAAAAAAGGAAAATAATATGATCGATTTTGATAAATCAATGAAAAGACTACGCGCCGTAAACGGCTACCTGGGTTCTGCAGTACTGAACTACTCCGGAGAGACCCTTTATATTGACAATGACAACACAGGAACAGACATCCCTTACTCTGCAAGTATCTTCAATGATGCTTTTCGTATGGTCTCTGAGTCCTCTCTCGATGTCGGCTTCAGTGAAGCTTCATCCATCGAAGCCAAGACACTTGACGGACATGTCTTTTTGATCAACAGTGCCGGCGAATTCAGCCAGGACAACTTCTCAAAGATCAATGTCTTCTCCATCTTTCGTGATGACGGGAATGTGGCACTGGCCAAAATGATCATGGATAAAGCTTCAAAAGCGATGTCTCAAGATCTTTCACGCATCTAAGCAGATCATTTACAGCATAAGGGGGATCCTATCAAAACCATATATTTTATCCGACATGCAAAGTCTGACTGGCAAGAGCTTGATGCCAGTGACTACGAGCGTGGATTAAAGAAAAAAGGATACCGGGACATCAAGACCATCGGCTCTTACCTGATGCTAAAAGGCATTACCCCTGACCTTATACTCTCAAGCTGTGCGCTCAGAGCACAGGAGACTGCAGACTCTCTGGCAAAAGCCATCGGGTTTAAAGGTGCTGTACACTATCTTAAAGAGCTCTACCTCACCTCTCCCGACACACTCAAAGAGATGCTGAGTATGCAGGAAGATGAACATGATACACTCTTTATCATTGGCCACAATCCTCAGCTTCGCGATCTTGTCAATCAACTGCTTGACGCAGAACAGATCTCAAAGCTTCCGACTATGGGTGTTGTAGCAGTCAACTTCGATATTGCCCAGTGGAGCGAGCTTGATACGGCTGTCGGAACCTTGGACTTTTTTATCCATCCCAAACAGTTTACCTACTATATGCCCCAACAGATCAGAGCAACACTCGAACGCTGATCACTCCCCAAAAAGAAGTGCTTTGATCATGCTGACATCTCTGCTCTCGGCATCTTCTTCACGCAGTGCTTCTATTTTTTTGCCCAGCTCTTCATGACCCAAGGTAAACAACAGCCCTTTTAAAGCGTGTAGTACCTTGTTTACGGCTTCCGGATCAACAGGTGTCTCAGAAAAAACAGCCTCCGCTTTTTCCAACTCTTTACGCAGATCACGCTCAGCCTGCACCAGCAGTGGCGTAACCTGCTCTTCATCAAAACCAAATCCCAGAAGATGTGTTTTTGCCAGTTCCATTGTCTCATCGATGATTTTTTGCATGTAATACCTTTCTTATTGTCTCTTTAAGTATATTGGGTTGGATGGGTTTTTCCAGTAATCCATCAAACCCTGCTTCGGAGATCTTCTCAAACGTCTTTTTATAGACGTCTGCTGTCAATGCAAATGTCGGTGGCAGTGGTTTGATCTTGCCTAAGAGTTCAATAACATCATAACCACTCTGCCCCGGCATTTTAAGATCAAGGAAAATAAGATCATACTCTACCATTTTATACATACCCATCGCTTCATATCCCCCCGAAGCAAGATCAAGTATGGCATTAGGAAATAGCATTTTTGTAAACAGCTGCAAAACCTCAAGATTTGTAGCAATATCGTCAACTGCTAAAATCCTAATAGTATTATCTTCAGACGGCTCTGATACTATACTTTCAGCCTTTTCATCAACACACAAGAGGGTCAAATAGTAAGAAAGTGGTACATTTCCGCTAAAAACATGATCAAAAAAGCTGACCAGACTATGCTCATGAACATGTTGTGCCAGAAAATGGGTCTCTTTAAACCTCGGCATACTTTTAAGGTAATGTATCAAAGCATTATTGCGTTCATAATGCTCCTCTTCTGGTGTAAAGACAAAACAGGTCGGTGCTTGGGGAGTTCTGTCTGTCAGGGTACCCATCAGAGCACCCATCAGATCTTTTTCATCTTCTACCACCTCAACATGCGCACCATGCTGTGACAGAAACCGTTTCAACTGATCAAACATATTTTTGTCTACAGGCTGTGCTTCATTGTAAAAGAGAAAATACTGTGACGAGAGATCGACTTCAAGCTTCTTGACACGTACCAGGTTCACCGAAAAGCTGATCGTAGTACCTTCACCTTTTTTACTGCTGACCTCAATGGACCCGTGCATCTTTTTGATCAGTTTAGATGCAATATACAAGCCCGAACCTGAGATATTGTGCATGGCAGAAAAACGTACAAACGGATCATGTATCAATTTCAGCTGCTTACTGTCCATACCCTGCCCTGTATCTTCTAACGTAAATGTCAGCTTATCACGCTTTTCATCCACTTTATCACTGCTGACACGCAGGCTGATATGCCCATAAGATGTATATCTTATGGCATTTTGAAGCAGATGGCTCACTACCAGTGAAATGTACTTTTTATCTCCAACATACTGCTGCTCGAAGAGATCATAATGGGTCTCGAACTCAAGCTGCTTTTTACGAAGAAGCGGCAGTTGTCTGTCAATACTTTCACTTAAAGCATCTTCAAGCCAAAAAGCCTCTTTGTTGAGCTCCATCTGGCCAGCATTGATCTTGGACATATCCAGGATCTTACCAACAAGTGCTTCAAGCTCAAGAGATTCATCATGGCTTTTTTTCAAATAATACCGCTGCTTCTCCGGCATAGACTCTGCTTCGTTCTGCAGTGCATTAAGGTAGCCCAAAATACCATTTAAAGAGGTACGCATCGCATGAGAGAGGTTGATGATCATCTCCTGCTGCAGGGTCAGTACATTGTTCATACGTTCAGAGACATGCTGCAGCACGTTGATAGCAGCCTCATCCCGTCTGTCCGAACGGAGATAGTCTGCACATTTTATGCCATATGTTCCTCTGAAAAACTGCTCAAACAGTCTGTCCAGCTCTTTTTTGGATGTGTCATCATCCAGTTCTTCTCTAAAAGAAATGTAGCTTGTAAAAACAAAATGAAAGACCTTCAGCGCGAAATCTGCATTGTGTGCTTCATTGATCTGGTAGAGTATATGATAAAAGAGCGGTTCATGGGTACCGGCCAAGGCCTGTCTCAGTTCATCTCTGTAGGTAAGTGCCTCAGCTTTCTCCATTTTGAACGCTTTGAGCACTGAAGCCAAAAATGATCTTTCAAAATCCTTACTCAGCAGCAGCATCTTGCACCTCTTCTTTCTCTCGGAGTATAACCACACTCAGCGTCTGGTTTTGCAGCATACTTCTGCGTTCTCCATTGACCGGACAGATCTCACTTGCAGTGTGCATACCCAAAAACGGCAGCTTGATGTTTTCTATCATCTTCATGATATGCAAAGTTTCCATATCATGCCAGTGTGCCGGCATGACTGATGAGCTCAACACCATCATAACACCGTTGTCCATACTGCCTTGAAGGTCTTTTTGTACTCTTGAAAAACGCTGCTTCACACTACTGTATGAAGCGGGTATGGCTACCTTGAGCGTGTCGCCCGGAAATAGTATTCGTGAGAGTGTTAAAGTACCATTTTTACGATCAATACTTACAAGTGACGCCAATGTCTTATATGGAGAACCTGCCCCAGCAGATCGCTCTTTTACAAAAAATGGACTGTCAAACATCTCTAGACGGCTAGAGGTCATCTGCCCAATGATCTGCTCGACCATAAAAAGTGCCGGTTCATCTTCTATATGGGTAACTGTATAGCCATCTGTCTGTGTAACGACCAGTTCTATACCTGCCGGTTCAAAATCATGCAGAGAAGAACCCCGTATTTCATATCTGTCCGCATCGATCAGGCAGAAAAGAACACCACGCTCATAGAACTGCCCATTACAATAGAAAGAACCCTCATCATTGGTATCAGTACTCCCTCCTGCGATCGCACCGAAGAACGCACCACCATTGAGTACATCAGAAACAACCTCAAGCTTTCTCTGTATACAGTGGTCATAAACTGCATAAAAAAGAAAGGCAGATTTGGTCTTTTTTTGCCATTTGTCCGAGATTTCCAGCGCTCTTTCATCCGGAGCGAAAGCGACACAAAAGGCTTCACGATCAAGATCTAACAGACACCATACCACCTCATCTGTTTTATATGGCGCCATCCCGGCCATGTTGCCACTACTCTTACTTCCCAGGATTTCAACACCCTCATAACGTTGCCTAAGAGTCTCAGCAGTATTTTCAAACGATGCAGCTTTATCTGTTGGATAAAACCCAAAAACGATCGTTGGTATAAATAAGAGATCATCCGGTATCTTGTCTCCGCTGAAAATCATCTGCTTCATTTTTCAAACCTTCATTATATTCAACCTACCATACGGTTAAATTCTAAGTCTATTTTCTATATTATAGCCTGCATCTCAATATGAAGATGTCATCTATTTCCTACATTTTGCTTTCAGAGTGTTTACTCAAGGTAGGTTCTGATCTTTTTCATAAGGGTCTTCTTCTCGATAGGCTTGGCAATATAGTCATCCATCCCAGCTTCCAAAAAGCGTTCTCTGTCACCTTTGATCGCATTGGCTGTCAGTGATATAATAGGAGTACGTGCTCTGGCGGAGACTTTTTCAAACTCTCTGATCGCTTTAGCAGCTCCTGTACCGTTAAGGTTTGGCATGTTCTCATCCATAAGGATAAGGTCAAACACTTTGTCTTTTACCTTTTGTACCGCTTCCAAACCATCTGATGCTATATCAACCTCAAGATCCAAGCCATTTAGAAGTATTTTCATAAAGAGCTGGTTGGCCTTGTTGTCTTCAACCAGAAGTACCCGTTTCCCGGCGACTTCCATGGTGCTGCTTTCTGATGTCGGATCAACAGTTTTTAACGCTTCAGTACATGCCTGAACCCGGGCACTGAAGGTAAAGGTACTGCCTTTTCCCTTTTCACTGACGACATTCAGGTCTCCGCCAAGAAGTTTACTGAGGCGATAGGAGATGGAAAGGCCCAAGCCTGTTCCACCATACTCACGAACTGTCGAACTGTCTTCCTGGGCAAAAGCTTCAAAAATATGTTCTTGTTTCTTTTTTGCTATTCCAATGCCATAATCTTTGACCTTGACATACAGGTACCCACTGTTGTACCAGAGTATACATTTTATTTTACCACCCTCAGGGGTAAACTTGATCGCGTTGGAAAGAAGGTTTGAGATCACCTGTTTAATGCGCAGTACATCACTGTTGAGACATTTTGGTATGGAGTGCGGGTATTGTATACGCAAGTCAATATCTTTTTCAGCAGCCCGTGCCTGAAAAAGTTCCGTAACCAAAATAAGATCATGATAGGGATCAAAGTCTGCAGCTTCGATGTCCAGTTTTCCATTTTCTATTTTCGAGATGTCAAGAACATCATTAATGATCTGCAGCAGTGTTTTTGAAGACTCATCGATAATGTCTATGTAGCGTTTTTTCACAGGGTCATCTTCTTTAGACTTCAAAAGAGAGATAAACCCGTTGATCGCATTTAACGGCGTACGGATCTCATGGGACATGTTGGCCAGGAACTCACTTTTCAGACGCGACGCTTCTTCTGCGTATTTTTTTGCCAAAGCCAGTTCGCTGTTGATCTTTTTGATCTCGCTGTATTGTTCATAAAGTGTTCGCTGGTCCAAAGAGGTCTGGATAACACGCTTGATCATCATCTTGAAATTGTCTGCAGAAATAGGTTTTAACAAGAAATTGGAGATACCAAGGTTGATGAGTTTGATCAGATCATTGGCTTTGTTATCAGCAGAGACCACAACAAACTGCTGGCGAGTGTTCTCATCAAGCATTTTACGGATCATCTGTATGCCACTGAGATTGGGCATGTAGATATCAGTCATAACAATATCATAATAACGGCCCGTATCTTCAAAATGTTCCTGATATTTCTGAAGTCCCTCGGCACCATCAAAAGCGACATCAACATCATTAAAATAAAGATTCAATAAAAACAGCAGAGATTCCCGGGTATGGGTGTTGTCCTCTACAAAAAGAACACTTAAGTCACTCTTGTGTTTTGATATTGCATTATAATCTACCGACACAGTAAAACCTTGATCTTTTTTTGTAAACTCCTCAAAACTACTTGACACATCCATTCCATGAGGTTTCTACTCGAATATTATAATCATATTTATAACTATTAAAGCTTTAACACACATAACCTTACATAATAAAAAACAGCATTGTATATTATGTAACATTCCATTATAAAATTCCTAGCAAACACAGTTACCAAAATATTTTTAATTTTAATTGAGATATGATTACTGAAATAATACCCAAATCAAAAGGAAGTAACATGTCTGCAGAGTCAACTCTGGAAAATAGAAATCATGTTCTAAAAATGGTTGTTCTCTTAACGATCGTCATTGTTACGCCCCTCCTTTTTTATCGATTTATTCAGGGTCAATATATACAGGGAATTATTGATATCGTCTTGATCATGGTTTTTTCACTAACCTATCTCTTGATCAGTAAATATTCAAATCTTTATGATATCACTTCACGCACTCTTTTAACAGCCGGTCTCTTCACCATAGTCTCAGCACAATTTTACGACACACGCCATATCTGGTTCACACCGATACTGCTGCTTGCTTTTTTTCTGCGTGGCAGAAAAGAGGGATGGTTCTGGTTTGTGTTGATCATCACTTCTATCACTGCTATCTATCTATTAGCAAAAGGTAATGTTCAACTTTCTTTAGAAGATTTTTATGTTCTCTTAGGCAGTCTTACCTTTGTTGCTGTGATCACAGACTGGTATGAAGGCCATAAACAACAAAGCATCCATCAGATACAGTTAGACAATGAACAGCTTGAAACACATGTTGCTGCACGGACTACAGAACTCGAAAAAGCACGTCATGAAGCCATAACTGCACTTAAGGCGCGCAGTCAGTTCCTTTCAAACATGTCCCATGAGATCCGTACCCCTTTAAATGCGATCAACGGCTTTATCTCTCTACTCAAAGTAGATGAGCGCGATCCTCAAAGACAAGAGTACTTTGACGTGATCCAACATGCATCGCACAGCCTAATAGGAACTATCAACGACATTTTGGACTATAGCAAAATAGAAAGTAACAAAGCGGTCTTGCAAAATGAAGATTTTAAATTTTGCGACATTTTGGAGAGCATCAAACTTTTTCAAGCCAAGGCTCTTGAAAAAAACATCACCTTAAATTATGACATATCTGAAGAGATTCCCTCAGCATTCAACGGTGACCAGCAAAAGATCAAACAGACGATCAACAACCTTATCTCCAACGCCATCAAGTTCACCCCTGAAAATGGTAGTGTTTCCTGCCACTTCAGCTACAATAACAACAATCGTCTCTATGTCAGCATAAAAGACAATGGCGTTGGTATCCCGGAGGAAAAACTTACTACCATCTTCGATCCTTTTATCCAGGCCAACGGCTCTACATCGAGACCTTTTGAAGGTACAGGCCTTGGACTTGCCATCGCCCACTCCTTTGTACTGATCATGGGCGGAAAACTTGAAGTAGAGAGCCAAGAGGGTAAAGGCAGCCGCTTTTTCTTCTCTTTACCTTTGGAACCTGTTGAAGATACTATTGATAAGGAAAAAGAGATGTCAGACATTCTGCTTGAGGGGCATGTACTGCTCGTCGAAGACAACAAAGCCAACCAACTCTTTATGGGGATCATGCTGGACAATCTGGGTCTGACACATGATGTAGCTGATGATGGAGTAGTATCTATAGAGATGGTACAAAAGCATGATTATACTCTCATACTAATGGATGAACATATGCCGAACATGAGCGGTATCGAAGCTACTACCGCCATACTAGAACTCGAAAAGAGCTTACAAAAAAAACATACCCCTATCATCTCGCTGACTGCCAATGCACTTGCTGGAGACAGGGAACGTTTTCTGGCTGCCGGTATGGATGACTATATCAGTAAACCGGTAGATCCGAATATACTGGTAGCAACACTAAAAAAATATTGTAAGGAAGTTAATTAATGTATGATCTTAAGCATATTGCCAAAGAGTTGGGGTTTGCCCCAGATGATGTCAAAATGATCGTTAGTGTACTATTTGAAGACGCTGAAAAGTCAATGCAGGAGATCGAAAAGATGTATGAAAAAAAGGCCTGGAAGCAGATAGCCTATGAGGTGCACTCTATCAAAGGCAGTGCAGCCAACATGAAGCTGACAGAACTCAGCCAGCTCGCACTGCAGCTTGAGCAGTCTGCACAAGATGAAGATGCACAAAAGGTGTCAGTACTCATAAATGCACTTAAGGAGAACCTTTTACTTTTACAGCAGGCCCTTCACTTCTAGAGGACAACTGCTTTTTCAAGCAGTTCAAACAGCTCATTCACCTGCAGCGGTTTGGAGTAGTAGTAGCCTTGAACACGTACATTTTTATACTGTTGTACCACCCGATTCTCGGCTTCCGTCTCAACACCTTCTGCAACAATATCGTACCCCAGCGCTGATGCCATGTCACAGATCGCTTTGAAAAGTACAGCCTGCTGTTGGTCTGAATCGATGTCCTGAACAAAAGATCTGTCGATCTTCAAAGTGTCTATAGGCAACTTCGACAGATATTGCAGCGAGGTATAGCCTGTACCATAATCATCCATCTCTATCTTGATCCCCATATCGCGTATGGCATTTAAAGCATCGATCATTTTGGAAAAATTGCGTGCAAAATCATTTTCTGTCACTTCCAAATACAGTGCTTTGTCAGCCATCTCATAGCTCTCTATAAAAAACTCCAGATCTTCCATGAAGCCACTGTAAAGTAACATATTTGGAGAGATGTTGACTGAAAGTGAAAAGTCTTTGATACCTCTGCTTTCAAGTGCTTTAAACATTTTCGAAGCTTCCATAAAAGCTTTCATCGTCACCGTACGTATCATCCCTGTCTGTTCAGCAAGGGGTATAAAGATCTCGGGAGAGATAAAACCAAGTTCAGGATGTTCCCATCGTGCCAGCAGTTCTGCCCCGCAGAAACGTCCTTCATCAAGGCAGTACTGCGGCTGAAATACAAAAAAGATCTCTTCATTTTCCACTGCCGCAGGAAGGTCTGTACTGATCTTTAAGATCTTGTCCACATTTTTTTCAGGAAGTTTATGGGCAAATCCATAACTGTTAAGTTCTGTCTTTTGTATAGCTGAAGCCGTTTTTTCAGCTTTAAGCAACAGGTTCTTTGCGTTGCTTGCATCTGTCGGATAAAGGCTGATCCCAATAGAAAGTTCAGCATAGACAAGGTGGCCTTCCACTGAGATCGGTTCATAAAAAAGATGGAGGATCTCCTGTGCAAGCTTTTCTACCTTAACCGGTGTTACTGCAGTCTCACATACTATGGCAAATTTTGAAGGCGCAACTCTTGCAAAAAGAGTATGTTCCTTACTGACATCTGTCAAACGCTCTTTCAAAGTCAACAGCAGTAACTCATCTGATGTTATACTAAAAACAGTATCGTAAGTGTCAATTTCATTAAAGTCTATGATCATAATACTCAGCAGCGCTTCGGGGTGTTGCTGTTGGGTCAGTTTTTCTTCAAGCATCTCTAAAAAATACATACGGTTTGGCAATGTTGTAGCAGGGTCATAACGTGCCATTTGCAGCAGTGCTTCACAATGTGCTGTTTCCTTCTGTGTCTGCAATTGACATACAAGTAGCAGTCGTTCTCCTGACATAGGATAGATCCAGACATCACACAATACAGCTTCATTGTCAGAGAGATGACATTCTACTACAGTATCTGCATGCTCTTTTTTAGACTTTACATCTTCAAGAATATGCAAAAAAACATTGTCATCTTCTACTGGCTTTAAATCTCGGCACAGGTCAGTCAAGCTTTTTTGACCGCTAAAATAATGTTTGTCAAAATATTTGTTCGTCCAGGATATACTCAGGTCATCTTCTACGAGTACCGCTCCCGTATCCAGAACATGTAATATGTTGAGTATATCTTCTGTATAGTTGCTCATTGCACTACCTTTTTATATCAGACCTTAAGCTTTCAACAGCAGTTTGATGTTCTCTTTAAAAACAGATGGTAGAATCGGTTTTTTGAAAAATGCATCAAAATATCCCCGTTCACTTTCATAACGCTGTGGATAGATCGTCAAAGCAGCAATACGTGTGCTTTCATCTTTGTCCAACGCAAATTTCGCGATCTCTGTTCCTGTACCGTCAGGAAGGTTCATGTCGGATATAATAAGATCGTAGTGGTTCGCCTCAACCAGCTCTTTGGCATCAGTTACAGTACTTGCTTTGTCTACAACAATAGAGAAGCCAGCATCATTTTTTACTGACTCTATAGCCTTTGCTTCAAAGTCCAAAATAAACTCAACATCATCCACAATTAAAATACGTTTTGTCATCTTCACGCCCTTTTTTAGCGATATTGTACCATACCAACGATATAGTACGTGTAAGCCGTTTCATACACATTTAGAGTATTGTTGAGCTAATTATTTTCACTGTAAGCCAATACCTACAGAAATTATGTTATCTTCGACCTATAATTCTATATACACCATATAAAAGGATTAAGATGTACCCATTTATACAAAGAGTATCCAAAACGGCCTCCACTCTGCTTTTACTTCTCTTGGTACTTTCAGGAACCATGAGCTATGCCAAGATCACAAGTATGGAAGAGGCAGTCAACAAAGCCGGCCGTCAAAGAATGCTGACACAGAAGATGCTTAAAGAGTATGCCCTTATTGGAATGAACAGCACCTATGGAAATCCCAAAGAAGGTCTCAAAAAGAGTGTCGATCTTTTCGAAACTCAACTTGCAGAGCTTCAGTCTTATGTCAAAGACAAAGAGGCTGCCAAAAGTCTTGTTGCTGTTAAAAAGCTATGGAAACCCATTAAAAAGACTGTCTTGCAAAAACCCGACATTAAAAATGTCACGGCCTTGCAGCATGATCTTGAAAGCCTCCTAAAAGCAGCCCACAAAAGTACACTGCTTATCACCAAAGCCTCCGAGACAAAAGCAGGAGAGATCGTAAACATCTCAGGAAGACAGCGTATGCTTTCTCAGCGTATGGCCGGTCTTTACATGTTAAAGGTATGGGGTGTACAAGACAGTGAGTTTGAACAGAAACTGGACACTGCGATGCAGCAATTTTCTGCAGCACATCAGAAACTTAAGGCTTCATCACTTAACACCCCAAAGATCAACGAACTTCTGAAAAAAGTTGGAAGATCTTTTATGTTCTTTGAGGTCATGGGTCGATCAAAGTCCAAAAAATACATTCCCAGCCTGATCAACCGTTCTGCCAACCAAATACTTAAAAACATGAACATAGCAACAGGCCTTTATGCTAAAGGTACAAAGGAATAAGCTACAATGTGTCAGACATGCCCTACAGACATTATTGACAAAAATAGATACGATTCAACCATACAGTGTGTTTCATCTCTTGTGCATCAAAAGTACAACTCGATGATACGTGACCTTATACCAGCAATTTTAGTATTGCGGGTATTATATTAAAAGGAAAACAACATGTTCACCTTGTTTAAACGTCTAATAACTCTTCTTCTCCTCGGCTCAATGCTGCAGGCAACCCTCCTTTCTGCAAAAGAGTACTCCAAGATCGAACTTCTGGAACTTGCAGGACAGCAGCGTATGCTTTCACAGCGTATTGCAAAAGACTATTTTTATATTGGTCAGGGTGTCAACGTCTCCAAAGCGACCAAACAGCTTAAACTCTCACTACAGACCTTTAACAAATCTCAACATATCCTCTCCAAGAACATCCAAGATGATGAGATCCAGAACATGCTTATGTTTGTGGACATGAGTAGTGATGACTTTACTTCTATTGTAAAAGAGCCTTACTCACTGGACAATGCTGCTCTTATCCTTGACCTGAGCGAATCGATGCTTGAAGGTAGTCAATACGTTGTTGATGCACTGGAGGAGAAAGTAAAAGCACACAGTTCTACACTCGTAGACCTCGCGGGAAAACAGCGTATGCTTTCTCAGCGTATTGCCAAATACTACATATCTTATCAGGCTGGTATTAAAGACAAAAACAGTATTGTACAGATGCAAGAAGCGGTCAAGAGCTTCAACAAAGCCAATGATCTTCTTATGGCGAACAAGAGTAATACTCCTGCCATCAATGCCCAACTGAAAAGAGTCAACAGATTATGGAAAATTGTCTATAAGTTCTACCTAAACATCGAAAAAGGTGGCTTACCAATCATTGTATATAACAGTACTGACGACATTATGAACAAAATGAACAAGATCACAAAAATGTATATACAGCTTGAAAAATAACTATAATTCATAAAGGAGTCTGAGATGACACCATTTAAGTCCATGACAAAAGAGGGGTTTTTCACCCTCTTGTTTCTGACATATATTCCTCTTACTGCAGCTACCCGTAGTGATGTCAATCTTCTCGAAGCATCAGAGGGTATAAGGTTCATTAGTCAACAGATCGTCAAAGACTACTTCTATCTGGCACAGAACCATCGTAACAAGGCTGTCATGAATGATCTGCACAAGGGTGTCTTGCAACTTGACACCAAACTTCGTACCATCGCCTCGGCAACCAACAGTGAAGACACTAAAGACATCCTGACCTTTTTAGCCTACAGCCGCGATGAGATCGAGGAGACGATAGCAGAGCCCTACAGTGCAGATAACGCAGCCCTGATGCTCGACTATAGTGAAGCACTTTTGGAAGGAGCAGAGTCTATTGCGGCAGAGCACAGTTACCAGTTTTCTACAGAAGAGCAGATGCTTATCAATGTCAAGAAAATGCAGTATCTTATTGAACGTATGAGCAAGTATTATATGACCTTTCAGCTGGGCATCAATGATCTTAACAACATCAAACAGCTGCATGAAGCCATCGAAGCTTTCGAAAATGGACTTGAGCAACTCAATGCATACGGATATACTGAGCAAAGTGCATCTGTTCTCTCTTCACTCAACCAGTTCTGGCCTATTGCAAAGAAATTCTATCTTGATTCCGACAAGATCAAGCTGCCTAATGTACTTAATCTCTCAACCCAGCATATTGAAAACACACTCACTGATCTAGAGTTGTACCACAGTCAGAATCTATAAGGCTAAAGGCAATTATTATGAAATTTTTACACAACAAAATCACTGAAGTCATTATTTTAGTCCCGATCATTGCTATTTTTGCACTTGCCGGTTACTACCTCTCCAATGCATATCATGATTATACTGTCGCGGACAAAGCATTGGTACATCAGCACTACTCTGAGCTACTTGAAGAGACACTGAGCCAGTATGATAAAGAGAAAAGCTATGTCGGTGTCTATCTCGGTTCCAACGGACGCTCTGGATTTGATCTGCTCAAACAGCAGTGGCAACAGAGTGATACTGCTCTTTTAGAGCTGAAGGGCTTTATCAAAGCACATCCAAAATATCTTAAGACGACACAGCCACTCTTTAATATACTCAATGATCAAAAAGAGAACCGTTCCAAGATCACAATGTTGAACACTGACTATATCTCACTGTATTCCCAAAATAGCTCCATCACTGATTTTGTTACACAAATGATCAAACCTGCCTATGTAGACGACCTCAAGATAAAAGGCAAAACATTTTACAAAGAACTGTCAGAATTTACGACATATAAAGACACTCTGACATCTGAGCACGGTATTACCTCCTATTTTATCAGCAGAGGCCTCCCTGTAAGTGAAAAAGAACTTGCGCTCTGGGATCCGATGATCGGTCAGGATATCAAACCGGATTATCAAAATATTTCTCAGGCGTCGATCAAAAAAAAGCTTAACACCCTATTTCAGGACAAAGCCTACCAATCACTCAAACAACCGATCAATAATGGTCGTATCGCTATTATTGCAGCTTCAGACAGTGGTCATTTTACACTCGACCTTGACAAATGGTCCCAACTGTTAACTTCAAAAACTGAAACACTTGAAAAAGCGCAAAAGATCCTCAATAAACATCTAAGAGACCAGCTCGACAAAAACAGATCACAAAGTACACACGAGATCACACTTGCCGCCAGTGTCCTTTTGGCCGCTTTAGTATTTGCATGGATCGTTCACAACATATTTGCAAAGATGGACAGAGAGACCAGACAGCTCGAAGAAGTCCTGAAGTCTATCGGACAAGATGCTTCAGATGAGATGGAAGCACAACTCACGCAAATGCTGAAAAGTCAGGACAAACAGGAGATCTACCGATTTTTGGCACAGACCATCAAGGAGTCAAGAGAAAGTAAACGTCTTGCTGATGAGGCCAATGCCACCAAAAGTAAGTTCCTTGCAAACATGTCCCATGAGATCCGTACCCCACTCAACGGTATTGTCGGTTTTACAGGCTTGCTAAAAACAACGGAGCTGGATGTAGAGCAGCAAGAGTTTATTGAGATCATAGAAAAAAGTTCTGAGAACCTTCTTGCTGTTATTAATGACATCCTTGACCTTTCCAAGATCGAGAACAACAAGATCGAGATCGAAGCCATACCTTTTGATCCTATCGAAGAGTTTGAAAGCGGCATAGAGTCTTATGGCGCCAAAGCCAGCGAAAAGAACATCAGTCTCGGCTTCTTTATCGATCCACAGCTCAACCATAAGCTTATCGGTGATCCAACCCGTATCAAGCAGGTCATTGTCAACCTTATCAGCAATGCAGTAAAATTCACGCCGGAAAATGGCGAGATCAATGTCAAAATAGAAAAAAGAGAGTCGAAAGAGAACACAACAACTGTTCATTTTTCTGTTCAAGATTCCGGTATCGGTATTACAAAAGAACAAAAACTGAAGATCTTTGAAGCATTTTCACAGGCAGATGCCAGTACAAACCGAAAGTTTGGTGGTACAGGTCTGGGCTTAACGATTTCCAAGACACTTGTTGAACTTATGGGAGGAGGTCTTGATCTTGAAAGTGAAGAGGGAGAAGGTACCACTTTCTTTTTCACCCTTGACTTTGAAGCACTTGAGGCACTCGAAACACCTAAACTGCTTAACACCTTAAGCGTAGGACATTTTGTACCTGAGGAGAAGTCAGATACAGTAGATCGATACACTTCACACTACCTTGATGCCATCAATGCTCACAACTACACATACAAAGAGCTCAGCGAGATCAAGGCGCTGCCTCATGACCATCAGCCAGACCTGCTTTTTATCAATTATGCACATGTCACTGATGCACAGCTTCAGGAGCTCTCAGATATCAGATCAAAAATCGTTTTATTAAGCACCCTGCGTGAAAAGAGTCATCTTGACACCCTCTCAGAAATGTTTTATAAAATTATTTACGCTCCTGTCAACTTTACCAAACTTAAAAAGACCATCGAAGCGCTCAGCCTCGATGAGGCAAAGGTTCGTAAAGAAGAGATACAAATCCGTTTTAACGATCTTCATGCACTTGTAGCTGAGGACAACATGATCAACCAAAAACTGATCAAAAGAGCACTCGAAAGTATTGGTATCAAAACAACAATCGCTGAAAATGGCGCCGTTGCCCTTGAAAAACGTCAGCAAGCCAATACTTTTGATGTTATCTTTATGGATATTCAAATGCCTGTTATGAATGGTATCGAAGCCACTCAGGCGATCTTAGCCTATGAAAAAGAGTACTCTCTCTCTCATATCCCTATTATTGCACTTACCGCCAATGCACTCAAAGGAGATAAAGAGTATTTCTTGAGTCAGGGACTTGACCAATACGTTTCCAAGCCAATGAAACTTGATGTTATCATCGATATGCTCCATTACTATTTTGCAGATAAAATCAGTACACAAAAAGAGGTTGAAGAAGAAGTGTCTGTAGAGCCTGTAGAAGAAGCCGTAGTTGTTGAAGAGCAGCCTGATGTACGTAAAGCTATGGTTGATATTCTTCTTTACAAACACTCACGAAGTGAAGCCAAGATATTTTCTGCGATCTTGAAAAAGATTGGCTACAGTGTTGAGATCGCTGATGATCTTGCCGACTTTGAACAAAAACTGGATGAAAACAACTACACCTATGCACTTTTGGACAGAGACCTTCCAGAACTTGATGCAACGCAGATCCCGCAAAAACTTAAAGAGCATGACATTGCGAGTCTGCTGTTTGTAACGGACATTCAGACCATACGTCCAACTGACAAGATAAACTTTACCAATGTTGTACTTAATGTAGCCGACCTGCAGCTCCTGCGTTATCAGATGGTCAAGTTAGTACCAGACAGAGACTAAGATCGATAAGCACGACTTTACTTTAGTGAGATTTGAGTATTTAGTTGGTGGCGTAACGGTGCAGTATCGATCATAGAGAGATCTCTCTATTTATCACGCTTGGAAGCATCTCCCACTTCTGGATCCCAGTTAGGGTTCCATGGCTTTAATCCTGCCGGATCCTCTTTCCATGTCATACTGGCTATAAGTTTTTGTTTGACAAGATCTTTTCCTTGACCTTTTGCCTTGGAAGGAGTGAACAACCATGAAGCATAAAAAATAAAAACTACTGTATAAAACAACCAAAGTAGATATGGATAATCGTCAAAAAACTCTTTTTTCTTTGTTGCTGTTTGTATCTGAGGCCGAGATCCTGTCTTAGCATCTGCAGCAGTACTTTTTGCAGCTGTTGAGGGTGCAGCGATCCCAGAGACATCTACCTCAGTTGTATCGTAATAGAGCTGTTTCTCATTTTTGAGCTCTGTCACCCCCACGGAACTAACCATTTTAGGAGAATCGTCTTCATCTGACATAAACAGTGAAGAGATCCCCATCCAAATAAGATACATCAATAACATAGAAGAGACTATAGATATTATGCCTAAGTCCAAGTTACCCGTATTGGCAGCACCACCTGCTGAAAAGCCAATAGACAAAAGCAATATAAAAGCAACATAAAGTCCAATAACCCAACCAATAACTGTAATGAATATGTCCATAATAAAAATCCTTATAATACCTAAGTCTGGAAATAGTTCTTGAAATACTACCCAAACTTTAAAGTGTGAAGGATAAATGAGGAAAACAATGGCTCAAGCAATCTCTTTCTAAAATCCATATTGGACCATCTCACTTGAGAGCACCAAGTAAATTCCTTCCCAAGATTAATAATCAAAAATATGCTCAAGTTTAGTACGCTGTGGTGCTGGTAAAAATTCATCTGTAATTTGTAAGTCTTCTTCTCTTAGAAAAGCTGCAAGTTTATTGATTTGTATATCATTAATACAACGTTCATACTCTTTATTTGAAACAATAGGTTGCCGTAATATACAGTCAATACCTGCAAGATCTTCTCTTTTTCCCATTAAAGAATAAAGAATTGTTGTATTTCCATCATTACCAGCTATTGATTTAAAGTCATAGCCTTTATTTGCATACTCAAAGCCAACATCTTTAAACTTATCATATCTTGGAAACTCTTTTTCAATGGTATAGTCTTCTCTTGTAAGAGTAACCTGAGAACTAGATAAAGCCTTTTCATAACCTACCTCTGTAAATAGCCCTATCACCTTTGCATAAAGATATTTCGCACCATATTCCATTGAAAGTGCTACTTTTCTTTCTAGCTTTCTTAAAAAGTCTTTTCCGAAAAAGCTATTTTTTGTGTAGATTCCAACAAACCTTTTTCCAAAGTCAAATTCATACCATGGTCTGTTTTTAATAAAATTTACATATTCCTGTGCCACTTCAGCCCCATAATTTTGCTCACTTACTCTACCATTTGTTTGTGTTAGTGCAATAACATAAGCTATTATATGGCCATATACGTATTTGACAAGGTACTCGAAAGTGGTACTTACACCAATGGTCATTATCATGACATGGTAACCTGTATTAAAAGGATAATCCTTTTCTAATGTTTTCTTATACATAGCAGCATAGGCACTCCAAAATTCTTCTATATGTCCAATATAGTCAAATGTATATGAGGGGTTATTCTTAAGATAATAGGCATATTCTTCCGGACTAAATACCAAAAACCACTCAGGATACGTCAAATAGGTTTGGTCTGTATTTCGCTTCATTATATTAGTGTCTGTAAGAGCAACGCTGGAAATCAAAAGAAAAGAGAGAATAATTTTACTCATTAGTTTCTAACTTTGTAAAGCAGAGTAAAATATTTGCACTCGGATCACCATACTGCTTTACCCTTTGTTTTGAGTCAATAAAAGCATGTTGCCCAATATCTTTGACAATTTTTGCAATAGACTCAAACTCTCGTATTTCAGCCCTTTCCCTCTCTAAACTTTCTCCTGTAACTGCATTAAAGACTGCATGAATGAGTGAAACGAACATAAACATCTCCTCATCACATACATCATGTTCTCGCAAGACAAATGAACCCCCATTTTTTAAGAGTGCATAAATTTTTTCATGCACTTTCTCACGTGTCGATTTTTGAAGATGGTGCAGACCTCCATAAACAGTGATAAGATCAAAACTTCCATTTTGTAATTTATCTAAAACACCTAAAAGGTCACCATTTTCTTCGATGAAATATTCTTCTTTCGGCTTCATCCTGCTAAAGCCCAAAATTTTCTCTAAAGGGAGTGGATTGTTTGAGCTGTAATGTTTCGTTGCACTTTTCGAGTCCGTAGGTTCAATGAGCAGCATATCATGAATATCTCTGTCAATAAGCTGTTGTGTCTGTTCTCTTATAGTTCTTTTTTGCACAAAAATTTGCTGTAGAATATTCAAAACACTTTTTGGTTTTAGAAGAGTTTTTACAGAAATCTTACAATTATTTTGAATATATCTATAGATATCATCACTATTGTTATATTTCTCTATTGCTCTTAGCACAATAGAAAACACTTCTTTTTCATCTGTCCTAAACACAAAACGCAAAAAATCATAGAACATATCTTTATAAACATCATCACCAAGCACATCATAAAAAATATCTCTTTTTTGTTCTTCTATGTCATAAATATATTTATCAAACAGTGCATTTTGAAATTTATAGTTCTTATCGTATGTACGTTTCTTTTGTGCAAATTTTTCAAAATTTGGATAGGCTCGCATTACTTGTTCTTTTGTCGCGTGAGGCTGATATGGCAAGTAATAAGTACCCTTCTCTTCAATAGCTACATCAATGGCTTTACGTGTCCAAACAGATACGGCATCTTTTTCTTTTTGCGATGTACCTTGTTTATAATAGACGACAAAAGCAAGCACTTCACTTCTACTCCAACTTAACAAAGAATCTTCATTTGCGACAGAGTGTCTAATCGATATATTTAAAATATTGGCACCATATTCTCTAAAAACTTTTGCAAGTTTTTCTATAAACTTCTCTGCATTCTCTTTTGGAATGAAATATTCTTGTAAAACATAGGTACTGTTTTTACGAGTAAGCGGCTCAAGTTCTGCTACATCATAGCTTGCTTCATAATTTCTTTTAAAAATTCTTTTTTTTGCAAATATCAGCGTATCATACAAGTGTTCTCTGCGAAGTGGACCAAAAGGAGTTGAAGAGACTGCCCAAAGGGCATACATCTCTAAGGGATAGAATTTTTTGACCTTCTGAATACGTTTTTTTTCAGTTATATCTTCTTCTGTTGCCATCCATGTGACAGAGTTTACTCTGTTGTAATGTGGCGGGTAGATGTCCGCATTATGAAAAATAGATCTCACATCTTCTGTTATGCTCTCTAAATCACTTAAATATTCTCGAACACTCATTTTTCTGTGATGCTGTTTAACATTCGTGTTCTCTTCAAGTTTCAAAGTAACATCAGTAATAATACCTATACCTCCGTATCCACCGACAAGCATTTCAAAGTATTCTTTGCCTTTTTCTTTGTTTGCCGTTTGCTCTTGGGCATTGGCATCTATAAACTTAAATTCTTTGATGGAGAGAGCCAAAGGACCTGCGCCTATATATCTGCCATGAACATTGACACTGACACTGCCACCTACAGTAAAATTGGAATATGTCTGCATAATAGAAATGGACAAATCATGCGTATCAATGACCTTTTGGATCTCTTTCCAGGTAATTCCTGCATTAACCGTTATCTCTTTTTTTTCTATGTTAAGAGAGAGCACTTTATTATACTCACGCATATCTATATGAATAGAATTCTCTACAGCGGTTTGCCCACCCATACTGTAATGGCCACCTCCTATGGATATCTGATTATAATTTTTTACAATCTCTTTAATTTCTGCAGTAGTCTGAGGATAAAGAATACCTTTTACTTTGACAGGATTGAGTGTCGTGACATCATTGACATAATTTTTTTTGTGCATATAAATACGGCCTTAATATAAAATGTTCAATATGTTAACTAAAAAAACACAAAAAGTAATAGAAATAGCGTAAGAGCCTTAAAAAACACTGATGAAGTTTACATGCAGAAGAGGAATGACACTAATTTCAAACCGACAGGCCCCTTTTACAGGGTTAAATCAAAAAAGAAGAAAGCACTCCGATCAAGCCTCCAAATACACCGCCCCAGACAACCAGCCAGCCCAGGTGTTCACGAATGAGTTTTTGTACCATCTCTTTTACAAGTTGTGGTGTCAACTCCTCTAGACGTGCTGTAATCACCTCTTCTATCTTTTCTAACATATCCTCACTCAGGCTTGAGCTGCTCATATGATTTTGTAACTGGGCATTAAAAGTCTCACTGGCTACAATACGTTTGACCGCACTTCTTAGTTTGTTACTAAATGGCTCTCTCAGTGCTTCAAGAGCATTCTCTCCACCAAACATCCCAAGCATACCGCCAAAAGAGGACTCCATAACTGTTTTAGAGAGAGCGTCAAAAGCAGGAGAGAAATCTGTCTCTTCGATAATCGGTTCCAGATCTATCTTCTTCTCTTCAGAGGCAAAAAAGTTGTCCAACTGCTCTTTGGTAAAAAACTGTGTCATCATTAACTCTTTAATAGCTACTTTAAAACTTTCAAAGCGATTGACTATGACACCGGAACCTACTAAGAAAGGGACCTTTTCAAACAGCATATGAATGGCCAAAAGATTAGTAATGGCGCCGGAAAAGGCAAATATTCCTGCATACATCACTGCCTTTGAGAGGGTCTCATCGGGGATCACAAGCGCTACTGGTATCAGTGCCAAAGCTACGGTGTTGGTCAAAAAACTTTTGTTTATCATGGTATTCATCCTTAATTATAATTATTATGGTCTCAAGTAAGGCTGGAATTATACATAAATGGTTACATTATGAAAAATAAATAGAGAGTATACCTATGATACAAACAGTTGGACAGATATTTGAACACGGAACCCAGGAGCAGATCATCTCTGTTCTTACAGTCGCACTAAAAAACAGCAACGAGTCTCCTATCTGGACAGAGAAGGTGATCCCCCTCTCAGAAGCCATACTTTCTGTACTCATCCCCTTACGCGATCAGAATCTGTTGGTCACACCAGAAGGCAACCCAGAAGAGACCCTGACTAAAGCACTCTTCATACGTTACTGTGATCTGGCCAATTTAAAATGGTTGGCATTTACCCTGCAACAGAGTAACGAAAGTGGTGAACTCGAACGCGTCAAACGCTCTTCAACCGAAACAGAAAGATACCAAGAGATCGATCTTAACATCTTAGGAAGCTACCTCAGCCTGCAAACAGTGAACTTGGAAGATGAGTGGTTAGACTTCCCAATTGCCAACTACAACCTGCATATTGGAGTAGGTGACCTAATCAATAATTTGATCTAGTCAACTTAAGAGCAAGAGCCTTTTGTACGATACTAGATCTAGCCCCCTCCATGCATTGGACTGTTGGGCCTGATCAGCAGATTAAAGCGAAATAAAATGGCGAAAGCTCATTTTAAAAGTTTATATTTTCATAAAAGTTTCAGATGTGGTGTGAGTTGTGCCGGGCGTGAACCCGAAGACGCACTAGTGTGCGTTGAGAGGTGAACCCCGGTGCAAATCGCGCCGCAGCTGGAACTTTTACCAGGAGACGGATTTTCCGGAGCCACGTTTTCCGATGATCGTCTCACCTTCCCACCAAGCCAAACCAGTCTTGATCTCAGT
>JALWKG010000409.1 GCA_027081565.1 Helicobacteraceae bacterium | reverse complement strand
ACACTCTGTCAAGCCAAAAGTGCCGACTGCGAGCAGTGCCCATTTGAGTCTGTCTGTAAAGCGGTACAGGATGACCCTCTGCTCTACCCTCAGAAAAAAGCCAAGAAGAGCACACCCAAACGCATCCGCCATCTTGTGGTACATGAAAGAGACGGGAAATATGCACTGCGGCAGAGAGAGACGCGACTGCTTCATGGCCTGTGGGGATTTGTGGAGTATGACGAGCCTCAAGATGCTACTGTTGTGGGTGAGATACTCCACAAGTACACCCATTTTCATCTTTATGCTACCATCTATCACACCTCTAAATCCATAGATAATGTCAGCTGGTTTACCCCTCAAGAGATTCAGACACTGGCACTCAGTGGTGCTGACCACAAAGTTTTAGCATTATTGGAACATCCTTAGCTATAATCCCCTATTAAATCAGATAAATAAGGATCTTCATGAGCATCGTACTCATCTCCATCTTAACCATCCTGCTACTCTCACGCATCCTGCAGCGTCAACTTTCTATTCCCCTGCCTATCGGTATCATGTCTTTGACCCTATTGACCTACTCATTTATGCCAGAAGTGATCAACCTCTCCGCCAGTGAGAACTTCGATGAGATCCTGCTGCTGATCCTGCCGCTCATTTTGTTGCCAGATGCCATGAACTTCAAACTTCGTGATCTCAAAAAGCATGGTCTTGCTATTTTCTATCTCTCTTTTGTCGCCGTTGTACTCTCTATTTTTGCCGGGATCTTACTTGAGTACACTGTTCCCAGTCAGTACACCTTTACGATCGGTATGCTGATCTCACTCTTCGCCATGGTTCTTGCTACTGATGCTGTCAGTGTCAGCTCTATCTTTTCACAGTTTGAGCTTCCACACTCACTAAAAGTCTTAACAGAGGGAGAGTCACTCTTTAACGATGCCACCGCTATGATCGCCTTTTTGTTTATTGGTCTGCCGCTTATGAGTGGCACAGAAATCACCTTGGGTGATGTCTCGTACATCTTGACTAAGGTAGTGATAGGTTCACTACTGATTGGACTTGTTGTAGGGTATGTCGCCAAGGTTGTACTGGGTTGGTTACACACCGTTGTAGATGAGTTTATCGTCATACTGCTCACAGGCTACAGCGCCTTTGTCATTGCAGAACTCCACGCCATCCATGTCTCGGGTATTTTGGCACTGATCACGGCTATCATGACCATACAGTACTTCATCTCTAAAGATCTCAAAAAATTCAGTGACGATGATGACATCATTAATGACTCAAGCACACGCAAGTTAAGTTCTCATGAGCGTTTCATAACCACTAAGGCACGGATCGAAGCTAACAAACAGTCCATCGCCTTTTTTGCACTCTTTGCCAATGCACTGCTCTTTGTCACTCTGGCTGAACTTATAGAGATCGACAAGCTTTTAGAGTACTCAAGTGAGATCATCATACTCTTTTTAGTCACTACCATCATCCGCGCTATTATGATGTTTAAGTTTTCACTGATATCCAGAGCCAGTGAAAAGATCACCAATGTTAACTACCGCTGGTGGGCGGTACTCACTTTTTCAGGTATCAAAGGAGGCCTCTCCATCATCATGGTACACCATCTACCTGACGCGTTTATCTATAAAGAGATGTTCACACAGGTCGTTATGGGTGTTATTTTACTCTCTATATTTGTCTATGCTGCCGGACTGATGGGTGTGATAGGCTACTATAAAAAAGAGTTTAAAAAAGATATAGACTTAGAGAAACTGCCACATTAATAAAGATAGATCAGATCACTGCTGCCATGCTCAATTTCAATGACCTTCTCTTTGTCTTTAGGATAAGGGATCACTGTTATTGAAGGGATATTGCTTTTTCTTGCAAAACGCAGGTTGACACCCAGTTTACCTTCAAGATGCATGGCTCCTACAAAAACGATCAACTTCTCACCTTCTTGCAGCGATGCAGCTAACTTGGCACTCTCTTCACCCATCATCG
>JALWKG010000408.1 GCA_027081565.1 Helicobacteraceae bacterium | reverse complement strand
ATCAAGGCTTTACCTATGAACAGTGTGAAATGGAAGAGAACCAACTTGAAAACCTTGTAGAACCAGTGGTAGCTGAGGCTGCAAATTGGGGTGGCATGCCGGTTGTCGCTGCAGGTGGTGTTTGGGACAAAAATGATATCGAAGAGATGATGAGACTGGGTGCTTCTGGTGTTCAGATGGGTACCCGTTTCATAGGTACGCATGAGTGTGATGCCCATGACAACTTTAAAGAGGTTCTACTCGCTGCTAAAGAGGAAGACATCCAACTTATGGGTTCTCCTGTTGGTTATCCTGCACGTGGTGTACGTACAAACCTGACAGCACTTGTTGAGACCCGCACGGGTCCGGACATCAAGTGTATCTCTAATTGTGTGGCACCTTGTAACCGTGGTGTTGAAGCCAAAGAGGTTGGATTCTGTATTGCAGACCGTCTAAGTGATGCGTATGAGGGGAACAAAGAGTTTGGTCTTTTCTTCTCAGGAACTAATGGATATCGTCTTAATGAGCTTATATCTGTTCATGAATTAATGGTAAAACTGACTGAAGGTGAATAACGCATAATGTTGCGTCTTTTCACCACTTTTTTTCTACTGACAACAATTCTTTTTGCTGTCTCTACAAAAGCGGCGCTGAACAGTGCCAAAAAAGATCTATACTCTCACTCCAAAACACGGCAATTTCAAGCCTATGACACCTATAAACGTTACTATATAAAAGCTTTGATCGATGGCAATACCAAACAACAGCTGCGTTGTCTCAATGGTATCTGCATTGCAGGTAAGAAGTTACGTATTGATGTGAGTGATTATAAAAAGAAACTTGCGAAATTAGAGTCACATAAAACACATCATAAAAAGAAACAAAAAAAAGAGCCTAGTCATACAAAGACGGAGAAGATCAAGCCTGCCAAAAAAACAGCGCCAAAAAGAGTACAGATACGTTCTAAACATGCCTTACGAGGTTTCCACTGGGATGAAAGTACCTTGGTTTTGGAGTTTGACTTTAAGTTGCATTCTAAAGATGTAAATTTTTTCAAGTTGCGTCCAGACAAGGGTAAAGGCTACCGTTATATTTTCGATATCAATGCAATCCTTTTTAAAAAACCGGTGATTAAACATAAAGAGATAAAACGTATCAAGGTTTCTCAGTACAGGCGTGATAAGATCCGTGTGGTCATAGAGAGTAAAAAACCTTTAAACATGCGTTTTAAAAGAGAGGGTAAAAACCTACAGATTACGATGGGTATCTCAGCTGTACATGCACCTAAAGCTAAAAAAGTGTCAAAAAGAGTGAACCATAATAAACTGATCGTTATCGATCCTGGTCATGGAGGTCGTGATGGTGGTGCTGTAGGTTATGGTCGCCATCTTGAAAAAGTTATTGTTTTACAGATCAGTAAACGACTGGCTAAGATCTTGAAAAAAGAGGGTTATAAGGTAAAGATGACCCGCTCTAGTGACAAGACCCGCTCTTTGAAATACCGAACCAAATTTACACGTAAAAAAAAGCCTGATCTCTTTATTTCGGTGCACGCAAACTCTGTACCTAAAAAAAATGCTCATAAAGCTCGGGGTATTGAAATATATTATCTTGATCCTAAAAGAGGTTCACAACGTTCAAGCCGGCTAGAACGAAAAGAGAATGCAGCTGATTATAATGCGATGGACAGCAGTATAACCAAGCTTTTCAGTGCGACACAGAGTAGGGCAAAGGTGCTAGAGTCCAACTTCTTGGCCATAGATATGGGTCAAAATGTAGTAAGTCGTTTGAGAGAGAAGCGATTTAAAGTAAAAGATGTCAAGGTGGCCGGTGGTAATTTTTGGGTTCTGGTGGGGGCAACATCGGCAGCTGTTTTAGTTGAGGTTGGATTTGTTTCACATCCTCAAGAAGTGAAACAGCTTATTAATAAAAAGTATCAACAGACCTTGGCAGAAGGCTTGGCTGATGGTGTTGATCAATATTTTAGAAACAAGGCAAGAAGATAGTACTCAGACCTTGTTTTTCGAGTCCATTTTATTCGAAAAGAACACGCAGTCCTTCAAGGTTTTTAAGCTCATAGCCACTAGACCCTTTTTCTAAAAGACCAAGTATGGAGAACTTCTTGAGTGTACGTGACAGGGTCTCTGGCGTCATATGCAGATCTTCAGCTATCTGATAGTTTTTAAGCTCATCGAGTACTGCTTCATTTTCATATAGATATTTTGCCAGTCTTGCAGTTGTGTCGAGAACGATGTTGAGGTCAATCACCTCTTCAAGGTTCTTGACCTTTTTGGAGAGGGACTTGATGATAGATGATGAGACACCCGGTTTGTCCATAAACTGTTTTTTAAATTTAGTAAAATCGATGATAACTACAGTACCATCAGTCTCGAATGATGCAGAAGCTGGAAAAGGGATCTCTTCAAAAGTAGCCATTTCTGCCACCAAAGTTGGTGCTCGAAAGCGACGCATGATGACCTCGTTGTTTTTAAGGTCTGTTTTGTAGATTTTGACTACACCTTCCACTAACATGATCAAAGTGTCAGCATCCTCTTTTTCATAAAAAAGAATACTTCCTTTAGTATATGAGATACGTTTAGAGATACCTTCTAACTCTTTTAAGTCGTCTTCATTCAAATTATCAAAAAAATAGCATTTTTGTAAATCAATCATCTTTACTCTTTCTATGTCGTACAAGTTATATTTACCCTTGGCTTGGGGAACGGACAAAATAATTGTAAAGATTATAACATGAACATCTCAAAACAAGCCCTCATATTGACCTAAGTCAATCTCCTGTTTTTTATTAATTTGTAAACTTTGAAATAAAAAGGATTTATATGAACAATTTACCACAGGATGCGACACGAATTACCGTTGATGGAAGTACTGTAGACTTCTATACCTATATGAAAAATAACAACACTTACTATCAGTTTGATACTTCTATGACCGGACCGCCGGAGCCGATGGTCAATGCAATGGCCGGTTTGAACCTGATCGATGGTTCAGACAAAAAACTGGTGATGATCAACCACAAATCACCTGGAGGGCTTCTTGCCAAGATAGGTGAGAACTATGATATCGAAGAAGAAGCTATCGATGGTGGTAAGGTTAAATTAACCTTCTCTTATAAGTCGGGTGCCACTGAGTCTGCTGACTTGAGTGACAACAGCTGTCACTAACCGTCCATTACTGATTAGTCCATGAATGGTATTTCTCGCGATTTTGCACCCCCTTTTAAACTTATAGCTCCCTACTTTTTGGTAGGGTCTCTGTTTTATCTTTTTGCGATGATAGCACTGCTGATGTTTGAGAGTACTCTCTCTTTTGCAAGTATGTCTACCATAGCATGGGTACATCTCTACCTTCTGGGTTTTGTGATGATGATCATCTTTGGTGCCATGGCACAACTAGTACCTGTGGTACTGGAAGTAGGACATGCGATGGTCGACCTCTTTTATGTTATCTGGCCGATGCTTCTAGTGGGAACACTGTTGATGGTGGGCGGTTTTGCCATCACACCGATGCTGCTGCCGCTTGGCGGGGTGGTTGTGCTCTTGAGCATGGCTATTTTTGCGCTCGATCTTTTTATGACACTGAAAAAAGGTGAGCACAAGTCCATAGTCGTCTCTGCCATGGGTACCAGTAATATCTTTTTATTGCTGGGCATCCTCAGCGGCTTTGTGATGGCGCTCTCTTTTGGCGGTATGATCAGTGTCGACCCCCAAGTTTGGCTAAAGGCCCATGTCTTTGCTGTCTTTGGAGGCTATGTCATGCTGACCATTATGGGTATCTCTATGGTACTACTGCCGATGTTCGGACTTGCCCACGGTTTTGATGACAAACCGATGCACAGGGCTTATAAACTGATGATCCTAGGTGTCAGTCTGATGATGGTCTCATCACTTCTCTCCTGGAAATTTCTGGAGTACTTTTCGATCGCACTCAGCTTTGTAGCGATCATGCTCTATTTCTATCAGATCTATCTCATCACCAAGACCCGTGCGAGAAAAGAGAACGATGTCTGGGTAAAGTCTATAGCCTTTGGCTTTTTGACACTCATATTTTCGTTGCTTTTTACAGTGGTGTACCTTTTTGGCGGAAGTGAAGCATGGCTGGTTAGCAGTGCCTGGTTCCTGATGGTTGGTTTTGTCGGTTTTTTGATCACTGCACATCTCTTCAAGATCATCCCTTTTCTGGTATGGTTCGAGCGCTACGCACCACTGGTGGGAAAACAGAAAGTTCCGATGCTCCATGAGATGGTCCCCAAACGTCAGGCCGATGCCCAGATGCTCTTTGCCATAATAGGAACACTGCTGGTCGGTTTTTCCTTCATTGTTGCCAGTGATGCCCTTTTCAAGGCTGGTGCTTCGTTTATGGTAGTCAGTGCCGTCTACCTGACTTATAGTGTCTATACGATGATGCAATATGGTAAGGAAGTGCTGTAAAAATCTTCTCTTTTGTGATTTAGGATAGAATGTCTATGGCTTGAAACTTATGCCAGGAGAGAAGATGAAAAAATTATTTGTTTTACTAGCAGTGATCGCTGTAGGCACTCTATTTGGACACACACAGACTACCATCTACTATGGCGGTGATATCCTCACTATGGAAGGTGACAAGCCTGCGTATGTTGAAGCAGTTATGGTTAAAGACGGGAAGGTCGTCTTTACCGGTAAAAAAGCAGACGCACTTAAAAAGAGTGAAGATAAAACAGAGAAGGTCGATCTTAAGGGTAAGACGATGATGCCGGGCTTCATTGAACCCCATGTGCATCCTTCTATCGCTGCTATCTTGCTTGGTGGTGACATTGTTGCTCCTCATGACTGGGATGTACCTGATGGTCTTAAAAAAGGGGTGGAAGGTCATGATGCTTACTTGGCACGTCTGCAAGAGAGTATCGACAAAAACGGTAAAGAGGGAAGTGTTCTTTTTATCTGGGGTTATCACCAACTTTGGCATGGCAAATTAAGTCGTGAGATCTTAAACAGACTCGCACCTAAAAAACCTGTGGCCATCATCCACCGCTCTTTTCATGAGGTCTTTTTAAATGATGCAGCCATCAAACTGATGGGTATCAAAGAGACAGACTTTAAAGGAAACCCACAAGTAGAGTGGGATCTTGGACACTTTTTTGAGGGGGGATGGTTAGCACTTGTGCCTCGCATAGCACCCCATCTTCTCAACCCTGACAACTATAAAAAAGGGCTCAGAGACATGAGTACCCTCATTACTAAAAATGGTGTGACAACGGTTGCAGAACAGGGCTTTCCAGAGTCTAGCTTTAAGATGGAATACACCATGTTAAAAGCGGAGATGGACAAAAACCCACCGTATGATGTCTACAATGTACTTAATGGAACGCAACTCTATAATGCCAATGGTCAGTCTAATGAAAATGCTTATAAATGGATGGAAACAGCATCACAACATGACACCCAGAACATCTTCATGCTGCCCAAAGAGGTCAAACTCTATGCTGATGGTGCCATCTATTCGTTAGCGATGCAGATGAAAGATGGATATAGTGATGGTTTCAAAGGACAGTGGATGACACCGCTGAAGCTTTTTGAAGAGCAGATGAACTTTTATTGGGACAAAGGTTACAAAATCCATATTCATGCTAATGGAGACCTCGGCATACAACGCTGTATTGATATCACCCATAAGATGATGAAACGAAACCCTCGCAAAGACCATCAACTTATGCTTCACCATGTGGGCTACTTTACTGCCGCACAGGCCGATGAGATGCAAGAATTGGGTATAGAAGCTTCTGTAAATCCTTACTATCTTTGGGCATTAACAGACAAATATTCTCAGTATGGCTTGGGTAAAAAGAGAGCAGAGCACATGGTGCCGATGAAGTTGTTAAAAGATAGAAACATATCTTTCTCACTACACTCAGACTTTGGTATGGCACCACTAGAACCATTAACACTTGTATGGACGGCAGTGAACCGTATGACCAGTGGTGGTCATTTTGTCTCTCAGGATCAACGTATTGATACATATACGGCTTTGAAGGGTATTACTATCAATGCTGCAAGAACGATAAGTCTTGAGAAAAGTATAGGCTCGATAAAAGTTGGTAAACGTGCCAACTTTACACTCCTTGCAGAAAATCCTCTCAAGGTAAAACCGATGCACATCAAAGATATTAAAGTTTTGGGTGTCGTATATAACGGAAACCAAAAGTTATTGAAAACTTCTGCAAATAAGATTAAGGATTGAAAATGCTATATATAAAAAAAAGAGTATTAAGTTTAGTCGTTATAACAGCATTGTCTGTTGGTTTGACTTCAGCAGATGCCTGTACAGGTATTACGCTAACAGCCAAAGACGGCACGGTCGTTCATGCGCGTACTTTGGAATTTGCAGTAGATTTAGGCTCAAATGTTTTGGTCGTTCCCCGTGGATACAAACGCCAGGGAACTACGCCGGATGGTAAAAATGGAAAGAAATGGACATCCAAGTATGCATCTATTGGTGCAAACGGTTCAGGTGTCCCCTGGATCTTTGATGGCTTAAATGAAAAAGGCCTCTCAATGGGACTTTTTTACCACCCAACCACAGCGGAGTATATGCCTTACAAAAAAAGTGATACAAAAAACACCCTTGCAGTTTGGGAGTTGGGTTCATACATACTTGAAAACTTTGCAACAACTGAAGAAGTAAAAGAGAACATCCAAAATATTGTTGTTCCGGAAGTTGTATTTAAAGAGTGGGGCTTTGTGCCACCAGTACACTTTATCGTCACAGATGCAAAGGGTAAAAGCATCGTTATCGAATACTTAAAAGGAAAGTTGAATGTGTTTGACAATCCACTTGGTGTTCTGACGAACTCCCCTTCGTTTGATTGGCATATGACAAATCTTAGAAACTATCCAAATCTGGGTGTTGTACAGCCCAAGACCAGAAAAGTCGGCGGTGTTGAGTTGAAACCCTTTGGTATGGGTGCCGGTATGGTAGGACTTCCAGGTGACTTTACACCACCATCACGTTTTGTAAGAGCCGTTGCTTTTTCAACATCGATCATTCCAACAGTTGATGGCAGAGAGAGTGTTATACAAGCCTTTCACATCCTTAACAACTTTGACATCCCAAAGGGTTCAGCAAGAGAACCACATAAAGACAAGCATGGAAATATAATAGCAGACTTCACAACATGGACCAGTGCGAGTGATCTCAAGGCGAAAAAGTTCTATTTCCGTACCTACAACAATTCTCAGATCAGAATGGTGGATTTGAATAAAATGAATCTAAATACTGAGAAAATAGTGACCATTCCAATGGCTAGTGAAGAAGTTATAAAAGAGTTGAGACCATAGTGATATCTTTAGTCTATACTACATAAAGAGATTTTGTTGACAAAAAAAAATAACATATTTCAGTTCTATTTTAAAGTTATTGTCTCGTCCATTTCTGAGTTTTTTGCGCATTCGCTCTTGACTCATGCAGCGGCCATCTCTTACTATACCGTTTTCTCATTACCTTCCATATTGCTTATCATCCTTTGGAGTGCGGCCCAGTTTTACAAAGAGTCAGCACTTTATGATGAAGTTTTTACACGATTGACTTCTGCCATGGGCGAACAAGTAGCGTTGCAAGTGATGTCAACATTACAAAAGCTAAGTCTAAAGGAGCCAACGATTTTAATGACTGTTTTTGGTGTTGGAATGTTGCTCTTTTTAGCCACTACCGTGTTTGATGCCATGCGTACCGCACTCAACGAAATAGGAAATATCAAAGCCCCTGATTCCATTCGTTTGGGTATGTGGATGGCGATTAGAATACGGTTACGTGCTTTAGCTATTTTACTAAGTATCTCATTTTTTCTTCTGGTTTTTATGGTGTTTAATGTCCTCTTCTCAAGTATTGCAGATATATTGACAGAATTTTTTGGAAGCTATACAGAATGGATATTGTCAGTAGATTCTTTTGTTCTGGATTTTACTACGACAACGCTTTTGTTTGCTCTCTACTTTCGCTATTTGCCAGACCGTCGCTTGAACTGGTCTGATGTCTTTGTGGGTGGCCTACTTACAGCAACACTATTTGTCTTAGGTAAAAGTCTTATCAGCCTATTTATCACTCAAAACAGTGTAGTTGACCTTTATGATGCGGCAGGAAGTCTGTTGGTTTTAATGTTATGGGTCTATTATGCTTCGGCACTTTTCCTTTTTGGAGCTACTTTTACCTATGAACGTGTTAAACTTAAGCGATTAGAGATACAAACAAGAAATGAGGATTCGTGAACCACAACAGCACCACACTTTGGCCTATCAACCAACTCCTTGTTTTTTGGAGTCTATTATCGATCATAGTAGTCATTTTAAAGTATGCATCAGACTTAATTACGCCTATGCTTATCGCAATAGCGCTCTCTATTGTGCTTTTGCCTCTTTTAAAATATTTTGCTTCAAAAGGAGTTCCTAAGATTATTGCTCTGCTGATAATCATCGTAGTTGTACTCATCCCCACTGTGATATTAGGTGGGTATATTGGAGAAGAGGTTAAAGCCTTTGTCAACAATTTTCAAGAGACAAAATTGCAGTTTAATAGCAGTCTGGAAAAGTTTGTTACCATGGTCAACCATATAGGGATTACTACTTCTCAGAGCGATATACAAAGCATGATAGACAAAAGTAACTTTACAACAATTATCCAAAACTTGGCGACTCAAGCAGGAACGCAGTTCTCTAATGTATTTCTCTGATCTGTCAACACTAAACAGGACACTTTTTAAATATCCTAAGCACTCTTGCCATTAAGTAACAACTGATTTTCAAAGTCAACAGGTGACATATAGTTGTTGGATGAGTGCAACCTCTGGCGATTGT
>JALWKG010000407.1 GCA_027081565.1 Helicobacteraceae bacterium | reverse complement strand
TCAAGCACGGTCACTTCCAGAAGCACGCGAACAAACATCAGCGTACAGGCCATGACAATACCCGCAGTAAAGCTTTTACTTTGTTGTCGATGTGATTTTGCAATACCTGAGAGTGAGATAGAAACGGCTGTAGAAGAGATCAGTCCGCCCAAGGCACCCGTCATCAAAATACCATTTTTACTTCCCAATACACGAATGGCCACATAACCTGTAAAAGAGATCCCCGAAATGATCATCACCATGAACCATGTCTTGTAAGGGTTGAACAAGGAATAAGGCCCCATCATCGTATCTGGAAGAAAATAGAGTACAACAAATCCTGCAGTCAACAGGAAAAGAGAACGTATGTCCTCTTGTGTAATATATTTTTTATACCAGTTAATCATACACAAAGTATAACAGACTTTTACCTAGAGACATCTAGACTTTTAATCCTGCTTCTGACGTTCACAGGCCTTTTTATAAATCATGACTTTTCTTGCTATATCAGCACTGTAACCCTGCATAGATCCTTGAACCCATTTCAAATACTCTAACGGCAAGTCACCCCAACGGCTGCCTTTATGTTTACCAAAACCGATGATCTCATCTGCTTCTCTGGGTGTTTCCAAGCCCTTGGGCTGTGTAGCAAATACATCTACGATCTGCAGGGGTTCTCTAATATCAACATCGATTTCTGCAAGTTTAAAGATCTGCAAAAAGTAGTCACGATCAGCACGCTTGCGAATAGAGAAACGTTTAAGGTCTTCACGAAAAAAACCACCCCGATCTTCGGAGAACTCGATGAGTGATTGTAGGGTATACGCATCCAGATCATCATAGTTTTTAATGACAAAGTCTGCCATGTTGGATTTTTGATAAAGCTCTAAAACCGCTAGCATTAACCGCCTACTATCTCACGATTACCCTTAGCATTAGGCTCAGAGAGTATGCCGTGTGCTTGAAGTTGTTCTATAAGGTTTGCTGAACGGTTATAACCGATTTGGAGTTTACGTTGCAGGTAAGATATAGAGGTCTTCTTATCGGTCAGTATGATCATCTTAGCCTCTTCAAACAGTTCATCTTTTTCCATAGAAGCCCCGCCATTTTCAGACTTCGCTGCCACAGTAGCCTCATCTTCTAAAAAGTCATGATCATACTGTGGTGCACGTTGCGCTTTAATAAACTCAACGATCTCTTCGATCTCATCTTCTGTAGCCCACGGTGCATGAAGTCGAACAAGTCCTGTGGAACCTGGAGGAGTAAAGAGCATGTCTCCCCGTCCAAGCAGAGATTCTGCACCCATCTGATCTAAAATGATCTTAGAGTCTATCTTCTGCCCTACTCTGTAAGAGATACGAGAAGGAAGGTTGGCTTTAATAAGTCCTGTCACAACATCTACAGAAGGTCTTTGTGTCGCTACTATGAGGTGAATACCACAGGCTCTTGACTTCTGCGCCAAACGGGCTATAGAGTGTTCTACATCTTTACCGCTTGTCATCATAAGGTCTGCCAATTCATCAATGATAACTACGATGTAAGGGAAGTGTTCACCACCCTCTTTTTTTATTTTTTCATTATAGTTTTCGATGTTTTTAGTGCGGGCATCAGCCATCAGTTCATAACGGCGTTCCATCTCGTTGACCATGTTGTTTAACGCGACGATCGCCTGCTTTGGCTTGGTAATAACCGGTGTCAAAAGATGGGGAATATCGTTGTAGGTAGAAAATTCCAACATCTTAGGGTCGATCATCAAAAGACGCAGTTGATCCGGTGAGTTTTTGTAGAGCAGTGACAAGATCATGGCATTGATACCAACAGACTTACCTGAACCTGTAGTCCCGGCAATAAGAAGGTGTGGAAGTTTTTTAAGGTCGGTCACAAAAGGCTTGCCTACGATATCTTTACCCAGTGCTATGGTCAAAGGAGAAGATGAGTCTTTAAACAACTTGTCATCCAAGATCTCACGCAGGTAGATAGTGTCTACTGTCTCGTTAGGGATCTCTATACCCACAACATCTTTACCCGGAATTGGCGCTTGTATACGAATGGTCTCTGCTGAAAGTGCCATGGCAAGGTCATCTTGTAGGTTTAAGATCTTACTTACCTTGACATTGGCCGCTGGTTTAAACTCGAAAGTTGAGACAACAGGACCAGCATAAGTACGGATGACATCACCATCGATCTTAAAATGTGCCAACTTATCGATAAGATACTTGATCTTGTCATCAAGTTCACTTTCGTCAATACCTTTAGAAGTATGTTGCGGTTTTTGTAAAAAGTTTACAGAAGGCAGTTTAAAGTTTTTAGGCTTCTCCGTCTTACCGGTCTCTATCTGGTCTAGTAGTTTTTTGTTCTCTTCCAACTCTTCAACCACCACTGTCTGCTTCTGCTCTTTAACTTTTTTTGCAGCTTCAACAATAGTTTTTGGCTTTTTAGTAGCAGGTGCCTCTTTTTTAACAACAGGTTCAGTCGAAGATTCTTCTAGAACTTCATCAGCTTTAATCAGCTTGATCTTGGTCTCTGGCTCTGTTATGAGAGTCTCACTTCGCAAGTAAGCCGGCGTTTCCAGCTCTTCTTCATCAAAGTCTACTGTTTCACTCTCTTTAACTTCTTGAACCACTGGTTTTGCTTTAGGTTTGCGTCTTCTAATCGGTTTGACGACTACAGGTTCTTCTTCATCTTCTTCCTTAGGTTCACGCTTAGGAAGTGATGGTAAAGAAGGCATAGAGAGACGTGAACCGGCTTCTCTCAAGGGTCGTGCCATCTCCCCTACACTCTTGTCAAAGATCATTACCAGTGAAAGGACAAAGGTCATTACAAAAAAGACCCAAGCCCCAAAAAAGCCGATGTAGGTCACAGTAAAGTCAACAAAATCAGAACCAAGAGCACCACGAAGCGCACCGGTGACTACAATAGCCTGAAAGATCTGTAGAGAGAAAAAGAGTAAGACAAATGCCACAGCAATCTCAGCACGACGCATGTCAAAACCTCTGCCTCTGTAGAGAAAAAAGAGACCCAAGCCTAAAACAAAGAGGTAGACAAAAGAGAGATAGCCAAAAAGCGTTTGATTTAAAGCAGCAAAGTCTGCACCCAGACTACCAATGATCCCTGAATCTCCCAAGATCGTAGCCATAGCCAAATAAAAAATAACCCCAAAAAGTGTAATAAAAAGTGCGTCGCGTAAAATAGTAAGTCCTTAATATAATGATTTAATTTTTAAAGAATAGAGTATAACAAAAAGAGGGCTTAAAATGGCTTTTTAAGGCAAAATTAGAGAGAAAGTCGTTTCACAGGCTCTGGTCGTGCGAAATAGTATCCTTGGTAATATTGACAGCCTAACTCTTTTAACAGTTCGTAATGCGCTTGTGACTCCACCCCTTCAGCTATGACCTCCAAGCCAAGCGCTTCTCCCAAGACAATGATACTTTTGACAATAGCCACATCACGTCTGTCTTCAAGCATATTAACGACAAAAGACATATCTATCTTGATTTGGTGTAAAGGGAGTCTCTTAAGATATTCCAAAGAGGAATAACCTGTCCCAAAATCATCTAACGATATCTTAATACCCAGATCTTTCAACTCCTGCATTTTAGCGATAACCTCTTGCATACTATTAATAAGCAGCGACTCTGTGAGCTCAAGTTTAATATGATCATAACTTATACCATTTTTTTCAACGATATTTTTAAACATGGGTATAAATTCATCTTCATTGAACTGCTTGGCACTGATATTAATAGCTACTGACAGTTTTTCTGTCTTTTTATCATGACCCCATAACGCCAACTGACAACACACTTCTTGTATGATCCATGCACCTACTTTTATGATCAAACCACTTTTCTCAAGGATACCTATAAATTCCAGTGGAGAGATCGTGCCATGTTCAGGGTGATGCCATCTTATTAATGCCTCTGCGGCATAGGCTTCACCATTTAAGTTATATTGGAGTTGATAATAGAGCTCAAATTCTCCATTTTCCATCGCATTAAGAAGCTGTCTGTATAGATCAATATGACTTAATGCGGTCTTATCAGCTTTTTCATCAAAAAAGCCTATATTCTTCTCTCTCTTCTGTGCTGTGTGTAGTGCGGAATCAGCCTCTTTTAGAAATATTAGAGCACTTTTTGTACCCGCGTTACATAAAGCAATACCAATATTAATATTAATATTAATCGATCTTCCATCTATCATTATAGTCTCTTGCATGATCAATAGTATTTCTTGAGAAAGCTCTTGCATTTTAATCGAGGCACTGCTTTTATCATCATGGAGATTTCCAAACCAGATAATATATTGATCTCCTGAAACACGTCCGACCAATTTGGCTTCTTGAAAATTTGACTTCAAACGTTTGGCCACCTCAATCAGAACTCTATCTCCAACGACATGACCATAAGCATCATTAATCAATTTGAAATCTTTAATATTAAAACTTACAAGACCAGACCACACCTTACTCTGGCATCTGTCTATCTCTTTTTGTAACTCTTCCAGGAAAAGTTCTCTGTTGAGCAGACCAGTCAATACATCATACTCTTTAAGATACTGAAGTTTCGCCTCAGTCTTTTTTTGAAGTGTCAAATCAACAAAGGAAGCAACATAATATATAATCTTGTCTTCGTCATTACGAACCACCTGAATGGTCAAATGTTGTGGAAAGATCGTTCCGTCTTTGGCTCTATTGTAGATCTCACCACTCCAGTAGTTATCTCTGTGCAGTGTAGACATCATCTCTTTATAAAACAATTCTCCCTGCATACCAGACTTAAGTATCCCTGGTGTCATTCCAATCACTTCAGAAGGTTTATAGCCTGTTATCTTGCTAAAGGCTTTATTGACTTGCAAAATTTTTTGATCACTATCTGTAATCGTCATACCACTCATGGTCTCAAAAGCTACTGCTGCCAGTTTTTGAGCATGATAAGATGCTTCCATACGTTCAAGCATGGTGTTAACCTCGCAATAGAGCTTTCCAAACTCATTATCTTCTTGAGTCTGAATACGGTTCTTTATAAAAGCAAGTGATTCCACATGCTCTAAAAACTTGACCAGCTTCAGTATGGGTTGGGTAAATTGACGTGCATAGAATTGCGCTAAAGCATAAGAAAGTATCAGCATCAAAGCAAACCCAAAAACGATCATTACGATCTGCTCTTTTATCAGCTCTAAAATAGACTCCACCTCAATGTTCAAACCAACAAAACCTAGAGGATTCTGCATGTAGTCAGCATCTACATAGATACGCATCAAATCTCCATGGCGTTGTGTTTTCATCTTTTTGATGTCAAGAGGTGCTACTGTAAAACTTTTACCATCTTTACTGTATTGATAGATTGGTGTACCATCTCTTTTGTAAAGTACCATGGAACGAATATTTTTAAATGATGCCAACTGGGACGAAATATCTGCTGCAACCGAAACCTCATTCAGTAAAACAAGTTTGGCAATATTTTGACTTAAAGAGTGTGCCACTGTTTTAGAAAGGGTCATGCTTTTTTCATACTGATTGTTGGTAAACCAATAGATAAAACCACCATACCAAACTATAGCAGTAAGCGTACTGATCAGTAAGATGATCATTATGAGTTTACGTTTTATCGAACCACTGAACCGTTTCTCTTTTTGCAAGGGTGCTCTACTTTTTATGTTTTGAAGGGTTTTCTACAGGTGTGTTATCATCATTTCCCCACTCTAACCAAGAGCCATCATAGACAGAAGCTTTAAACCCCAACTCTTGTAAGACAATATAATTCAGTGCCGCTTCTGCCCCACCATCACAGTAGAGTATGATCTCTTTATCTTTAGGAAGATCTTTGTAGATACTTTCTAACTCACTGAGGTCTCGCAGCTCATTACCCTCTTTAGTGACATGGTAGTTGTGAGTACAGGCATAGTTTTTTGCCGTAGGGATATGTCCAAAGCGTTTGGCACTGGACTCTTTACCTTCATAAGCCTCAACTTTTCTTCCATCAATAATCGTTTTATTATTGATAGCCAACAATGTACTGAGTTTTGTCTGTACCTTGGAGCTGTCAACACGAGGGATAAAGGCTGTTTTCTTAGGTATATAAGGCACCTTTGAAGTAGCGATCATTGCTAAATCCGGGTGTCCGTAACCTACTTTCGAAATACCAACATTCTTATGACCAAGCACTTCAAGTATCCAATAAAAACGTGCCGCCCAAATAAAGTCTCCACTATCATAAGCCACTACTAATGCATTACTGTCAATGCCAGCTTCACTGAGCATCTGTGTTAAATAATCCAATTTAGGCATAAAAAACTTTTTGTCAAACAGTCCCTTTAATGCTGGAATATTAACCGCATGTCGAATATGACCTGCCGCATAGGCGTCTTCGTTACGTAAGTCAACGATCACCAAATGTGGATTGTTCATCTCTTTTTGCAACCAGCCAACAGGAACGATAGCCGGCATCTCAGCACTCTTTTTCATCTCAAATGCATAAAGTGTTGGAATCAACATAAACAACACAAACACTAAACTGACTCTGCGCATCACAGCACCTTTATTTATAACTGTATTATAAAAAAATTATACCATATAGAAGTAGTAGATGTGAAAAGAGTTGTTTGTATAAATAGTCTATAGTGTTACAAATTGTAAATTAATTTGAAAGTTTTTATTATTGATTGAGTTTTATTACTAAGAAGGTGCATTTAGAAAAGGGTGGTACCGCCGGCCGGACTTGAACCGGCACGTCTCGCGACATCGGATTTTGAATCCGACGTGTCTACCATTCCACCACGGCGGCATGTTTGTAAGGCTGAAATTATAGTGTTCCAATCCTTAAAGTCAAGTGAAATTTTTAAATTTTTTTCATCAACTATATAATATACTATATAGTGATCATCGACACCAATCTTTTGCTTTATGTCCACCATCATAAGACACCGCCAAATGGTTCTCGATCAACATCGTGCCGAGGTTGCGGTTATCCACATAGACATCAGCAACGATCCTAAAATATTTTCCCCGTTTCATATTTCTCAACTCTATCTTCTTTGAAGCCCTCAGTTTAGTGACTGCAAACTGTTTTGCCTTACGGGCAAGATCCTTCTCCTTTTGACATTTACCACGCATCTCAGGGGTATCGATGCCGTTGACTCTAATGCCTATTCTGTAACCAACGATCTCTGGATAGCCAACAAGGTTTGCTCTGAAGGTATCACCATCATAGATACTGGTCACTTTAGAGACCACGGTACTGCCATAGTTTTTGTTGCTGAGTGACTTTCCATGAAGTGAGAGGCTAAAAAGCAAGGTTATAATAAGAAGGAAGTTCACGCGCCTTAATGGTATGTTCATTTCAAAATTACCTTTGTGGTATGATTTCAGGATATTGTAAATAGGGATGTCTCAGTGTCATTAACACGTTTTATACGCACTTCTATCTTATTACTGTTAATTACGATTGGTACCCTTGGTTGCGCTGAAAAAATGCCACAACCTGTACCGGAACAGAAACCTGCTCCAGAGATCACAATTGCCTATCTCGTAAAAAATCGCATTATATCGGATGCTCCAAAATTTAGAGCAAAAGTAGTCGCTACGCTACCTTTTGAGGTGATAACCTTCGAAGAGTCCTTTTTGTTGAACCTTGCAGCCCAGATCCCAGATACTAACACATCGAGTTTTAAATCTGATTACTATCTTAGGTTGGAACGCCGTGGACACGACAACTGGCGTGATTACAAATGGATCATCTCCCCACAGCTCAAAGAACCAACACTTCAAGCCAGTTTTTCCTCTGTACGTCAAGGCCTTTTTTACGAGGACTATACCGTAGACTTGGATTACCAAGATCTAAAACAAGTGTCTGACAAGGATCTTCAACTTACCTTTATAAACAAACAGCATCAAAGTGCTTATCTTATTTTGCCATCAAAATATGTCAAGGCCTTTATCAAAATAGTAGATAAACACCGCCTTGAAAATAGAAATTGATCTAAATAACAAACAGTGACGATCTTAAAATAGCAGATACTGCCAACAGAAACTGTCCCAATTATATAAGCCCTATACAATAGTTTTTTATCTTGCATCTCCTTCTAGTTTAAAGCAAAAGAACATGCAAATCGTAGGAAAGTGGCTTTTTACAAATAAAACACTCTTTTCAGCCACCCTATCATCAGCAAAAAATGCTATTATTACACTTATAAATATAGGGGACTTCTAAAAACCCTACTTAAGATTTTGAGGTGATATGAAAGTTCTTATAGCTATCAGTGGTGCAAGTGGTGCAAGCCTTGGACTCAAGGCACTTCGTGCCCTGCCTAAAGAGGTAGACAAACACCTTATTATCTCAGATCATGCAAACATCGTTTTAGACAAAGAAGAAAATGTCACCCTGCATCAAGATGAAGCTATCTGGGCCTCTGTTGCCTCTGGCTCTTTTGGTATGGATGCCATGCTGATCATACCGTGCAGTATGAACACCTTAGCCAAGATCAGTGTTGGCATCGCCGACAACCTGACCACGCGGGCGGCAAGTGTCATGATCAAAGAGCAGAAAAAACTGCTCTTGGCACCTAGAGAGATGCCCTTCTCTGCGATCGCTTTAGAAAACATGCATAAGCTCTCTACACTGGGCATCATTATCGCACCACCCGTCATGGCCTACTACTCAGAGCAAAACTCTTTAGAAGAGATGGAACAGTTTATGATCGGAAAGTGGTTTGACCTTATTGGCATTGAAAACAACCTATATAAACGCTGGAGTGACCATGAGTAAACCTAGAATTGCCCTCTACCCTGGAACGTTTGATCCTATCACCAACGGTCATGTTGACATTATCAAACGCGCCAGCAACCTTTTTGATGAAGTCATTGTCGC
>JALWKG010000406.1 GCA_027081565.1 Helicobacteraceae bacterium | reverse complement strand
ACTGTTTCATAAATATACCGGTAAAAAACCAAAAAAGTTACCACTTTGTGCTATGATGCTGCAAATAAAACTTTAGAGGGTAAATGGACATAATTATTGTAATAGCACTCATCCTTGCTTCAGGGATGTTCTCAGGTCTTACTATAGGACTTATGGGGCTGAGTCTCGATGACGTACAACGTTCATCAGACCTAGGTGATGCAAATGCCGCTAAGGTTCTTCCTGTCATTAAAAATGGAAACCTTCTACTCGTCACTCTGCTTCTTGGAAACACTGCCGTCAACACCTCACTCTCCATCTTTCTAGGTGGTGTAGTCGGTGAAGGTGTCATGGCAGGTGTCATCTCAACCGCACTGATCTTGATCTTTGGTGAGATCTTGCCTGCTGCCGCTTTGAGTCGACATGCTTTGGTCATTGGAGCTATGGTCGCAGACCTTGTTAAGGTCCTTATCTTTCTCTTTTATCCAATTGCGGGACCTATAAGCATCTTACTTGACCGTGTCTTAGGTGAGCAGCTCCCAGACCTGCTTAACCGTCATGAACTCCGCCACGTTATAGAGACCCATCAGCAAGCAAAAGAGAGTGATATCGATGCCTTTGACAGAGACATCCTCCTTGGTGCTCTCTCACTACAAGAGACCACGGCAGCAGACATCATGACACCAGCGGAAGATGTCTTGACTGTAGCCTATGAAGAGCCACTGAACACAGCACTGATAAACAGACTCAAAAAGAGTGGGTACACCCGTTTTCCTGTTTTGAGAGATGACCGTATCGTTGGTGTCTTGAACATTAAAAAACTGGTGGGGCTTATACCGGACAACAGACTTATAAAAGAGCACAGCAGTGACAACCGCCTGATCCATATACACACTGAGATCAAAGCCGATGACATGCTCAACCGCATGATCAAAGGTAAGGTACACATCGCATCAGTCAGTGATCATGATGGTTGGGTGGGGATCGTTACTATGGAAGACCTTCTTGAGACTCTGGTAGGTCATGAGATCTCCGATGAGTTTGGACATTAAGTCCAACAGAAAAAGAGGTTTTTAAAGTCTACTAGAGGCCTTGATGCTGTAGCGTTTTAAGATCTGCTCTTCTACCGCTTTAGCCGCTTCTCTATCAATAGCGATCATCACACCCTCACTGTCTTCAAAGACAATATATTTACTTTTAGCATTTTCTATGATCGAAACAAACTCTTTAAAATCTTTATAGGCTTTACCATTGACCGTGTCAACACTCCACAGAGAGAAATTATGATCTCCACGGTTGATCTCAGCAGGCAGCACCTTAAGCAAGATCACGACCTCGTCACGAGCATTGGTCGCCCACTCACTTGCCAACTCTCTAAGTTGTGGCAATGCAGAACTGCTACGCATCAGTCGGTTTCGTGTCAGGGGAGCAAAGACATAACCACCAAATATAAAGTACTTTGGCGCCTTGTCATAAGCGATGGTATTGACCAAAAGGTGATCGTCTGCCACATGGTTAAGCGTAACAGAGACCTCGCCTCTGTTACCATCACGCAGGTAACCGATAGTGATCGTTTCACCTACCTGCTTTTTGTCTATATAGTATTTGTATGAGGTGTACTGGTGGTCTCTAAACGCTACCGTACCATCATTTTCTATACTGTTGCCATCGATACTTAAAAGGATATCCCCTTTTTTTAAAACACCATACAGAGGAGACCGTTCAGAGAGATCGATAAGCAGTACGCCACGTGTCTTTTCATTCATCTTGTAAACACTTCGAAGTGCCCTGCTGCGCATGATCTCAGTGGAGATACCCAGGTGAGGATATCCATCATAATGACCATCTTCAACATCTTTTAAAAAATGTTTGATCACCTCAACAGGGACTAAGTAACCAATGCTTTGAGCCTTAGGGATCTGCTGCATCACTACCCCTACGATCTTGCCATCACTAATAGCAGGTCCGCCACTGCTTCCGGGGTTAATGGCCGCATCAACTTGGATCGCAAGAAAGATCTCACG
>JALWKG010000405.1 GCA_027081565.1 Helicobacteraceae bacterium | reverse complement strand
GAGGGAAGGACACTTCTTAGTGCGGACAAAAAAGGTGTTGTATTTACACCAAGTACATCTATGCCTATGGGAGAACAGAGTGTAGAGGTGTCGGCGCTCAGACTTGCTGGAAATGAAAAGCAACCATGCCATGGTTTTTGGAACCATACCAAGGTATGGATGGACCATCATTTTGGGTGGTTTCATTCTCGTGTCTGTTATGAAAATGTTCCAGCTATGAGTCAACCGTTAGCGTACACTTTTAACGTGCTTGACAACACGGCAGATGTTCTCTTGCTGGAACTTCTTTTAAAGGGTACTGCTCTGGCTGAAAATGAGAGTGCCGCTGTTACGGTGATAGCATATTTTGATGACAACAGCACAGAAGATGTTACTGACAAAGTGGTCTGGAGCAGCGCAGACAGTGATGTGGCTGAAGTGGAACATGGAAAAGTTGTTGCGCATGAGGAAGGTACAACAGAGTTACATGCAACCTATAACAGTACATTGGAGCAGAGTGTAACAGTAGAGGTCTATAAAAGTGTAGACGGACACAGACTTCCGCCGGAACCGGATGAAGATCTCAACAAGGAAACACTCCTGGGTATCGATGTGAACGACAATGGGATTCGTGATGATGTGGAGCGATGGATCTATCTGGAGATGGAGATACAAAATGGGTATCCGAAGATCGAAAGGGCTATTGGGATGCAGATGGCTGGAGCAAATCAAATAATTTTAGAAGATCCTTCTAATCCAATGGATAAGGCAGTTAATACAGTTGATGCAGCAATGGATTGCTGGGTGTGGTACGATTATTCAAAAAAATCTCATCAATATGGAGCCCAAGGAAGATTTTCTCGTGCAATAGACGATATGTCATTTAACACGTTAGATCGTTTAAAGGCCTATGAACTTTTCAATGCAAGTGTAAGTGGAAGAATTTTTTCTTCAACTCCAGTTTTGAAAACCAAAAGTCAGTGCACCAGCGATATAGATGTGTTTTAGGAAAAATGGTAATAAAAAAAATATTAATAATCTACAGAAGTAGCTCGCAGCGTAGAGAGTGAGTTATTGATATCAGAGCTGACATTGTTATCATAATCAGCAACGATGAGCTTATATCCGGTTTTGGTCTTAACCGGGCAGTATAGTGAAATTGTGCTGTTGAGATCGACTTCCAGGCAGCGGTGGTGATACTGCTTTATAAGTGTTGGATAAGTGAAATTGAGGTTGTAGCGAATATTAATATAACTGGTGAAATGTTCATCCGAGGTTGTGGTGATAAAATCATCAACAAGTGTGTAGGTGTCTGTGGGAAGGTGGCTAACAAAAAGATTAAAATAATAACTATTTCTGAAAAAATCGATGGAGTAATCAGTTTTAAGTAATTGCCATTTTCCTAAAGGAGACATCAGTGAAAAGTGTGTACAGTTGACATCTTCCCCATCACTAACGTAAGAAGGGTCTTTATAATATGTTGTACAGCCAACAAAAGTACTTGCAATAAATAACACCGTAATGATATGCGATTTAAACAACATAATACTCCATAACTTTTAGATAATAATACCTAAAATAAATAAAAAACAATTACTTTAGTAGACAAATATTGATATACTTCTGTAAAAAAGATGCTTAAGATGATAAAAAATATAACCATTTTACTGATCAGTATGGGATCTATTTTATTTGCAGGGCAAAATATGTCAGGCATTTATATTGGGATAGGCAGTGGTCTTGCTGAATATAGTGACAGCACTAGAGACAGCAGCGGGATGCTCGCTGAAGAGTTTGCTATTGATGATGTAGAAGGATATTCTCAGACACCTCCTGTAATCGTTTATGGGGGTTATCAGTTTAACCGCCTTATCGCGATAGAGGTCAGCATAACAGACTACGGGGAGTATAGAGGAGACAAAGGGTACAAATATGAGCCTTATGAACTGTTTCTTGGTCCTAATATTGGTTTTTCTATGTTTGATGCACAGTTTAGACCTTTTATCAGCATGGGTCTTGCTTTTGTTTATGGTG
>JALWKG010000404.1 GCA_027081565.1 Helicobacteraceae bacterium | reverse complement strand
ATGGCAAACATCGAGAGTGTTCGCGGTGACAGTCTGCAACTGGGACTCATCTATAAGTTCTAATCTTTAGCAAAGAGGAGGTGTATTAAAGCCTCCATCACACATCTGACAAAAATCTTTGTTCAGATCATCCTTTGGAAGCACTCTCTTTCACCTTCACACCTTCCACCTTTTTCGTCACCTTTTCATGACTGATCTCACCCGCGATCTCCTGTTCTTTGACCTTGATACCTTCGGGTACCTTCTCTGAGTGAAGCTGCACTGCCGTCTGTTTATAGTTTGGCTCACCTGACTTTGGACAGAAGAGTGGTTGGGTCAGCTGGTTGATAAGCTGTGTGTTGAAATGAAACGGTACAAAGACCTGTCCTGGTGCCATGTTCTGTGTCACTTTGACAATGACATCTTCCACTTTTCCGCGAGGAGAAGAGAGCGTCAGTCTGTCTCCACTGTGAACTTTTAACATCTCAGCATCCGCAGGATTGATCTCTACCCATGCCTCGGGTGCAAGGTCATTGAGTATGTCAATACTGCGTGTCTTGGTTCGGGTGTGCCACTGTTCCACCGTACGTCCCGTGTTCAGCATCACTGGGAATTCAACACTGAGATTCTCTTCCATCGGATACCACTCTAAAGGTAATAGTTTTGCTTTTTTGTCAGCAGTTCTAAAGTCCATCTCTTCACCATAAAGACGCTTTGTTCCCAGAGGGTTGGCCTCATTACATGGCCACTGTATACCACCTTCTTTTTCTAAAAGGTCATAGGTAATACCTGAATAGTCACACAGCTGTCCACGACTCACCTCTTTCCACTCATCAAAAGCATGACCCGGTTTTGTCCAACCATCAAAAAGGAGTTCGTAGACACCTTGAAAATGACGACTGAAGTCAACAACAATGTCGAAGTCTGACTTGGTGTCGCCCATAGGTTCTACCGCTTTGTTCGCACGGTTGACACGACGTTCAGAGTTGGTATAAGTCCCCTCTTTCTCACCCCAAGTCGCTGCAGCAAAGACCACATCAGCGATCTGTGCCGTATCACCCATAAAGGCATCCTGTACGACCAGTATGTCGAGCTTGGCCAGTGTCTTGCGCAGTTTGTCCTGATCGACATAACTTACCAGAGGATTCGTTGCCACGATCCAGAGTGCTTTGATCTCACCTCTGTCTATAGCATCAATGATCTCGGCATATTTATATCCGCGAGACGTAGGAATGATCTCTTCAGGTACATTGACGATGCTTGCATACTCTTTGAGTGCAGCTTCGTCACCGTAGTTACGATAACCCGGTAACGAAGAGGTAAATCCGGTCTCTCTAGTACCCATGGCATTACACTGACCTGTAATAGAGAACGGTCCGGCACCCGGACGGCCGATCTGACCTGTAAGGAGGTGCATGTTAATGATGGCGCTGACCGTGTCAGTTCCCATAAATGACTGGTTGACACCCATCGTCCATGCCGTCAGTGTTGCTTCACTTCCGGCGACCAGACGTGCCAGCTCATACAGGGTCTTTACATCGACACCTGTGATGTTGGCGACCTCTTGAGGCGGATAGTCCTGAAGATGTTTACGCAGTGCACCCAGACCATTGGTCTTGTTTTTGATGTACTCCTGGTTTTCCCAGCCCTGCTCCAAGATAATATAACAAAGTCCATTTAACAAGGCGAGGTCTGTACTTGGTTTAATAGGAATAAAAAGATCTGCCATCTGCGCTGTCTTGGACTTACGTGGATCGATAACGATGATCTTCGGCTTCTTCTTGTTTTTGGCAATATGCAGCTTCAAGATAGGATGGTTGTCAGCAATGTTGGCACCAATTAGGAGAATTGTGTTCGCCTCTTGAAAATCTTCATAAGAGCCAACCGCTCCGTCAGAACCGAGAGACTGTTTATAACCCATAACAGCAGATGCCATACAGAGCGTTGTATTACCATCAAAGTTGTTTGTCTTTAGACCAAGTTGTGCAAACTTTCCAAGAGTATAAAATTCTTCAGTCAGCAGCTGTCCTGTTGAGATAATACCAATTGCTTTTGCACCGTGTTCTTTAGTGATACGTTTGAACTCAGAACTCACCTTATTAAAAGTCTCATCCCACGTCGCTACTTCGAGCTTGCCACTTTTTCCACGCAGCATCGGTGCAGGGATACGCTCTGGAGAGTTTACCAGTTCATGTTCGCTCAGACCTTTTGGACAGAGTGTTCCCATGTTGACATCATGTTTAGGGTTACCCTTGGTATAAACAGCTTTACCGTCTTTGACACCGATGTAGAGGCCACAACCAACACCACAGTAACCACAGGTCGAGAAGACCCACTTGTCCGGCTTCTTAGCATCCGCGATCATCCCGAACTGGGCATCTTTAGAGAGTTTGTACTTGTCGGCCTTGATATCAAAACCTAAAAAATCTTTTATTTTACTAATCATCATAAGCCCTTAACGTTGATTTCCAACAAAGAATCCACCTGCCATACTTAAAGGCACTGAAGTCACATAGAACAGGAACCTGTCAAACAGCTCACTTGCTACCATCAAGGTAAAGGCAAGTGAGAGTACCGCGATAGCGACACCATTCAGACCGGCACCTACAAAGACCGTTACCATCAGCGGCAGTAAAATAGCACCGACTATAAAGGTCGCGATACGTACTTTGGACTGTGCAGGAAAGAGTTCATCATAGATACGTCTGGTCTTGGTCAGTTCACGTTCATACTTCTGTGGGAACTTAAGGGCACGACGGTCTTCATAGGTGAAGAAGCCCTGTGCCACAGCTAATGCCATACCCGCACTGATAAGCGGGATAACAGCACTCTCTTGACCAAGTAACAGTGCACCAAATGCCAGAAGGTAGAGTCCCGTATAGGCTGTACCAAAGAACTTCAGGAGTGTTGTCATACGGTTCCATGACGGACGCGCTTCGATCTGGTAGATCATCCCCTGTGCATAGATACCGTAGATACCTACCACCAAAGTGATCGCTTCAAAAATGAGACGCAGCACATGGTTCACATCAAAGAAGTAAAGTGCAGCATTGACACTCATCATCCCGGTAAACACACCTAAGGCTAAGGCTTCACGTGAGAGCCAAGATGTTTTGATGTTCTTCATAGCAGTAATTGCCAAGAAAGGACGTCCCAAGTGTAAAGCAGACAGAGGCAAACCCAGTGCAGCCGGAACAACAACTAAAAGTGCCAAGATCCAAGAAGGTGATTCTAGACCCATCAGTCCAAAGAACTCACCCATAAACAGTCCAAAAAATGCACCTAATGACATTTGGGTCAAGACCGTCATAAAGACAAGTGGCATCTCAGAATGAAAAGGTTTGAGATGATGTTCATCAGCTTTACGCATCGCCTCTTCATCAAAGTCATCAGGCAGGGTATAACGTGTTGTTGAATTGGTCACACGCGCATCAACCAAGTGAGGCATGTTACCTTGTTCATCAATATCACCTGCTAACCATTCATCTACCTTCACCGTCTCGATCATGATCGCACCGGCAGGACAGGCCTGAACACAGGCAGGTGTCTCACCTACATCTAAACGCTCGTGACACATATGACACTTCGTGACGATCTTGCGTTCTTCATGATAGGTTGGTACACCATAAGGACAGTTCCAAGTACAGTACTGACAGCCTATACAAGTATCATCATCATGAACAACAATACCCGTCTCGCTGATCTTGATGTAAGACTCTGTTGGACAACCTATAAGACAAGCAGGATCCACACAATGATTACAACTCATAGAGTTGAAAAGCATCAAAGTATCTGGGAAAGTCCCTGTCTCCATCTCACCAACACGGCGCCATTTCACATCAGCAGGATTGTTGTTTTGCTCATTACAAGCCACTTCACAACAACGACAACCGACACAGGCAGTAGCATCAAAATGAAATCTATACTGTTCACCCTCTTCTAGATCCGGAACATCTATAGAGTAGTTTCCACACTGCATTCCAGTGTCAGCCTTATAATCAATAAAATTTTCTAAAGGTGTTTGCAAAAAAGTTCCCTCTTGGTATTAATAGACGTATTATATAGTGTTCGTCTTATATTGGTAGAACCTTTGGTGTATATTTTTTATACAATTAAGTGCAAATATTCTACTACACTTAGGGGGTTATATTGAATTTTAAAATCTCTCAATCGTACTGTACGAGGAAAAAAGAGCTTATATCGTCGATTGTCTATTTTTTAATCACTACAAACTGAAAACTCCCACCAATCTCTATTATAATTTCGCCAACATATGCCACAAGGAGATTTATATGGCGAACTTTAAAGCACTTAAGGGAGAGGGGCACTGGCCAACACTGTTAGCTGCCTTTTTATATTTTGATTTTTCATTTATGGTCTGGACAATGCTCGGACCCCTGGTTACAGAAATCAATGAAGCACTCATGCTTGCAGGTGCTGCAAGCATGACAGCAAGTGAAAAAGCGACACTGCTTTCACTTCCTATTCTTTCAGGTGCGATCCTTCGTATCGTTCTTGGGTTTGGTGTTGACAAACTTGGGCCAAAGAAGACAGCACTTATCTCTCAGGGTATCGTTATTTCAGCCCTTTTCTTTACCTACTTGCAAGCTGACAGCATTACCTACAATCAACTTCTTGTAGTAGCACTTGGTCTTGGTTTTGCGGGTGCTTCATTCGCCGTTGCTCTTCCACAAGCAGGCCAGTGGTATCCACCAAAACTTCAGGGTATTGTTCTTGGTATCGCTGGTGCCGGTAATATCGGTGTCGTGGTCGACTTCCTTTTTGCACCAAAGATCGCTGAACACTTCGGTTGGTCTGCTGTTTTCTTAGTCGGTGGTATTCTTTCAACGATTATTTTTCTAACCTACCTTTTTATGGCAAAAGATGCACCTTCTTCAGTCTACAAAGCCAACCCTAAAAAGCTTAAAGACTACGGTAAGCTTCTTAAAGACAAAGACACATGGTGGTTTGGTCTTTTCTACGCCATCAGTTTTGGTGGTTTTGTAGGATTTGCAGGATACATGAAAGTCTACTTGATGAACACATACGCTGTAGAGATGGGTGAAGTCGGTATGGCATGGCTGGCAGAAGAGAACGTTAAGGTTATGGCCGGTTACTTCGGTGCATTAACGATCTTTGCCGGTGCAGTACTGCGTCCAGTTGGTGGTGGAATCGCTGACAAGATGGGTGGGGTCAAGTCACTTTATATCTTCTACGGTGTTGTTGCAGTGATGGCTGTTCTTACTGCACTTGTACACCTTCCATTCGCTCTTGCGATCGTGGTTCTTTTTATCACTATGGCCTCACTTGGTATGGCCAATGGTGCCGTCTTCCAACTGGTACCTCAGCGTTTTGGTAAAGACATCGGTATCATGACCGGTCTTATCGGCGCTGCCGGTGGTCTTGGAGGTACAGCACTTATCAAGACTCTAGGTTGGTCAAAAGGTGCCTTTGATGGTTATACAGCCGGCTTCCTGATCTTCGCAGGTGTTGTTATGGTAGCGATCGTTGGTATCTCTCTTGTTAAGACACGTTGGAGAACAACATGGGGTGCACAAGCAGGCGGCATCATCTAAACCCACACAAAAGTACGAGCTCCTTCGTACCTTTTTTGGGAGGCTTTTCTAGTCTCTCTAAAAGGGTATTTTGACCCTATAAAACCATAAAGGGTCTACTACCATGCTTCAAATAAAATCTTCTCAATACATCAAACCCAAAGCTGAAGGCATCACCGGTGATGACGCTTGTGATCACACCATCTTGGACAACACACTTTTTATCGCTGTTTTATGTGATGGTGTAGGTTCTGCTCGTAAAGGTGGTGCAGCTGCAAGGCAGACCGTCAAGTACTTTATGAACCAGTTCAAAACCCGACCCAAGGCTTGGGACATCGGTAAATCCATGACTGTATTTGCCCAGCACATCAACCGTCTTCTGTTTAAAGAGTCCATGTCTCAATACGAGCAGATAGAGCTTTTGACCACACTGAGCATTGCTGTAATAGAAGATGAGACCCTCTACACCACCAACCTTGGTGACTCCCATATTTATCTTCAGCGAGACAATGCTCCTTTGCAACTCTTGAGTGTTGACCATAACATGGATGATGAGCATATGTCTCATGTCTTGACACAAGCCTGTGGTCTAAGCGACCATGTCGACCTCGAGATCAAAGAGACACAACTCCAAGTTGGGGACAAGATCATCATATGTAGTGATGGTGTTTATAACCTAATCAGTGATGAAGACCTGGCAGAGAAGATCAGCAAAGGGCTCAGTGCCAAGATCATTGTAGAGAGTGTCGTTAAAGGGCATGAAGATAATGATCGAGATGATGCTACCTTGCAGATCTTTACAGTCACCGCTTTTGATGAGCGAAATGCTGCCAAAAAGCAGACACTCATCATCCCTGATACTTTAAACATAGGTGATATTATTGATGGCTATACTCTAGTCTCACCAATGATGGAACATGGACGTATTTGGCGTGTTGTCAAAGATAACCAAATACTCGTCATGAAGTTCCCAATGAATGATGATGAAGAGTCCATCGATCAGTTTGTACACGAAGCATGGTATGCCAAACAAATTACACATAAAGCCTTTGGAGATGCCTGGATCCCTGAGGACAGAACCTATCGTTACTATCTTATGGAGCTGATAGAGGGGAAGAACCTTACGGACTTTCTTGATGGAAAGCATCTCTCTGTCGACAACGCTATCAACCTTGCCAAATTTCTACATAAGGCGGAGTCACATCTACTCAACCTCGGTCTCGTCCATGGAGATATCAAACCCGAAAACATCATTGTCTACCGAGACAAGGACTCTGCCGGTACCCGTTTTAAGATGGTCGATTTTGGAAGTATTGTTGAGATATTTTCAGAAAACTCACGTGCGGGGACACCAACCTACTTGGCACCTGAACGTTTTCAGGGAAGTGCTATCAATGAAGCAACTGAGATATTCTCCATAGGAGTAACGATCTACTGGGCACTTACAGGTAAATTTCCGTATGGTGACATCGAACCCTTTCAGACACCAAAATTCAAAGAGCCTCAAGCACCAAGTAAGTTTAATAAAAACATCCCTAACTGGCTCGATTCTATCATTATGCGTGCTATCGCCATAGATCCCAAGACCCGGTACAATCATTACTCTGAACTCTTTTATGAGCTTAAAGATCCTGTCAACGTCAAACCCTTTTTCTCTCAAGGCAGCAGTTTTGTCGAACGTAATCCCGTAGGTGTCTATAGAGGTGCCTTTTTAGCTATGGTTGTTATAGAAATCGCTACCATACTCTACTTTACGACTTAAAAATGGACATACGTACCTTTTTAACAGTACTTCTGCTTATATTTTTAAGCGGATGTTCCACGATCAAAGTGTCAACAGACTATGACCCCAATACTGATCTCAACTCCTCTAAAAAATTTGCGATTGTACACAAAACACTTGAGGGTGAAAACACACTCACTTCGGATAGGATCATCTCTGCATTAAAAGCTGAACTCCATAAAAAAGGCTATATAGAAGTCTCTCAAAAAGAAGCTGATCTCTACTTCCTTTTTCATACCGGTGTCACCTCCAAAATACGTATAGATAGAGACTACCAGTATGTAAACATGTATCCCTACTCTTATGGTTACGGTTACCATGCAGTCGCTGTTCCAAGAACAAGAGAATATACCTACAATGAAGCCAAACTAATTGTTGATGCCGTTTTACCAGATAAAAATAAAATTGTGTGGAGGGGTACAGCTATAGATTACCTCAAAGACTACGATACACCTCAGCAGAAGACACGGTATATTAACAAGGTGCTCAAAGCTCTTATGAAAAGCTTCCCAAAATAACAGTACTTTCAGCACTTACACTCTATACTGACTTCAGGGGATGTCAACTCCCTAATTATCTTCAGAGGAAGAGCTATGAGTGACTGGTTTCAGCGTCTCTTTCACCATCATCACACCACACGTCTTTTGCGTCATCAGTTTGGCAGGGGCATCAATGCCCAGATCAATCCCGAAGAGCCTAGTCTTTTTGATCTGGCTGTTGAAGCATTTCGTGCAGACAGGACGATAGAGGCTTTTGAGTATTACCTGCGCTCACTGGAGAACTTCTCACAGGACCAACCCAACCAAAACATCCTTATCAAAAAGAGAGAAGATCATTTAGAGTTCACGCTCTATCAGGGATGTGCCATTGTGCGCGGTAAGATCACCAAACATAATTTCGGTGCCTATGCCATCATCACCACAAGGCACTTGATGGATGTGGCCGTAAAGCGTCATCTTCTCGAAAGAAACGATCTGCTGACCTATGCCAACTACGCTATTCACGGCAGTGATGTTATATTGAAGCTCTCACTCGACAATACAACCATGACACCGCAGAAGATCTTCTATCCACTCAGAGAGTTGGCACTCAATGCCGACTATGAAAAAGAGTATCTGCACTATCACTACGAGAAACAGGAGATGGTAGAGGTCGAACATCTCCAAGCCCTGGATGAAAATGAACTGCAGATAAAGTACGATGCCATGCAGGAGTGGATCGCAGCGTGTCAAAAAGAGCTGACTCAACTACCAAGTAACGACAACATCAGTATGATCTCCTTCACCCTCTTGAGCCTTATCTTCCAAATAGACTATCTTCTGGTACCCCATGGAGATATCATGCAGGAGATCTTCGAGAAGGTCAACAGTTTCTTTACAGAAGATGAGCGTCTTGTCGAACAAAAAAACGATGAACTGCTCACCTTTGTGCAGAAACTTCAGGCCTTGGATTTTGAGTCGTTCAAAAGCTATTTCTACAAAGCGAAAATGACCTTCTCACCAACCGAACACACAACGACTGAAGAGCTGAACATGTTCATAGAGGGTGCTTTGGAAAAATACCGCTGGTTCAAGCATCACCGCTACACCCACGTCGCTTCGACCATCAACCAGTACATCCCGTTATATATCCTCTACAACTATGGA
>JALWKG010000403.1 GCA_027081565.1 Helicobacteraceae bacterium | reverse complement strand
CTAGTGGAGTGATCTGACCATCTGTAACAATGTTCAATACAACTTTTTCAAAGTTCGGGTTGTCTTCAACAAGAACATTCTCGATAGCGTAAGTCGCTTTACGAACTGGAGTAAAGAATGCATCTAAAGCGATGTAACCCTCATCTAGTTCTTCACGAATGTCTTCACTTGGTACATAACCGATACCTTGGAAAATTTTGATTGTAAAGTTAAGCGTTGCATCATCGTTAAGAGTTGCAAGGAATGCATCTGGAGTAACAATTTCTACTTCATCATTAGCTAGGTCAGAACCCTTGATCTCACAAGGACCTGCAAAGCTATAAGAGATCTCAGCCTCTTTGGCATCGTCTTTAAGTTTAAAGCGAATACCTTTAAGGTTGATAATGAAGTCAGAAATATCTTCAAGCATACCACGCACAGAGTCAAACTCGTGCTTAGCGCCTTCGATTTTGATTGCTACCGGAGCATACCCAACAGAGCTGCTAAGCAGAAAACGACGTAATGGGTGCGCTAGTGAAACTGCATAACCTGTTTCAAACGGGTATGCAATAACATTTGCTTCATTGTCGTTAATCTGCTCAACCACAAACTCTTGTGGAAGAAGCGGAGATGTTTTGATTTTTTTCATTCACAACGCCTTTTATTAATTATTTCGAGTAAAGCTCAACGATTAAACGTTCTTCTACTGGGATAACGATCTCTTCACGCTCTGGAAGACGAGTAAAGATACCAAACACTTTTTCAGCGTCGATGTCTACCCATGGAGCGATTCCAGTTTGAGCTGTTAGTTCGATAGCACGCACAACTTGGTTGTTCTGCTTGCTTTTTTCACGGATCTCTACTTTTTGACCTGGTTTAACGCGGTAAGATGCGATATCTACACGTTTACCATCAACAAGTACGTGACCGTGGTTTACGAATTGGCGTGCAAATCTACGAGTAGATGCAAATCCCATTCTGTAAACGACGTTGTCAAGACGCTGCTCAAGAAGTGTTACAAGGTTTGTACCTGTATTTCCTGCGTGGCGCTTAGCTTCAGCAAATAGTGCACGCATCTGCTTCTCAGAAACACCATACATGAATTTAGCTTTTTGCTTTTCATTTAGTTGAAGACCGTACTCAGAAACTTTCTTACGACGCTGACCATGCTGACCAGGACCATAAGGACGCTTTTCTAGAGCAGACTTACCTGCAAGACGACGCTCACCTTTTAAGTTAAGGCTTACACCGAATCTTCTTTCGATTTTTTCTACTGGACCTCTATATCTTGCCATCAGTAATCTCCTTAAACTCTACGACGCTTAGGTGCGCGACAACCGTTATGTGGTAGTGGTGTAACATCTTTCATAAATGTAACACGGATACCTTCGATAGCACCTACAGCTTTAACTGCCGTTTCACGACCTGAACCAGGACCTTGTACTTTGATACCAAGATCTTTGATACCATGTACTTGAGCTTTTGCTACTGCATCTTCTACTGCTGCTTGTGCTGCAAACGGAGTAGATTTTTTAGAACCCTTGAAACCAAGTGAACCTGCAGATGACCATGCGATCATATTACCCATCTCATCAGTGATGGTAACTAGAGTGTTGTTGAAAGATGCTGCAATGTGGCAGATACCACGTGCAATGTGCTTCTTTACTACTTTTTTACGAGTTGCTTTTCTTTTTGCCATACTCTAATCCCTTACGCTGCGCCGACAGTCTTACGTTTACCCTTACGAGTACGCGCATTTGTCTTTGTTTTTTGCCCACGACATGGAAGACCACGACGGTGACGAATACCACGGTATGAACCAAGGTCCATTAGTGATTTGATGTCCATTGCAACTTTCTTACGAAGATCACCTTCAACCATGTGGCTGTTACGGATCTCTGCAGTAATAGCAGCTATGTCAGCTTCTGAAAGCTCATGAACACGTTTGTTATAATCGATACCTGTCGCGTCAAGAATTTGACGAGAAGCGTAAAGACCAACTCCATAGATGTATGTTAGACCATACTCTACACGTTTTTTCTTA
>JALWKG010000402.1 GCA_027081565.1 Helicobacteraceae bacterium | reverse complement strand
TTTTGTAACATCCCACTTTTTCTGCAATTAAAGAAAATAGACAGTTCTATCGTCTATGATTCAAGAAACACCAATACTACTGATGATCCAGGTTTCAATGGTGACGGCAATGTATTTGCACTTTTGCAAAAGCAGGCCATTCCTGATGGTTCCTACCTTGTAAGCATCATTAACAAAAGTGGTGACACACTTTTAGACTCTGCTGCAACACACACTTTTAACCGTAGTTATGATGCTGACAAAACTGACGATGACAGTAACCGCTACTCTTGTAATGCGTGTCATCGTATTAACGCTCGTCAAGCACCACTCTCAATCCCAACAACGTGCAGGAACTAAAATGAAACTCTTAAAGACCCTTACACTTACACTTTTTATGACACTCAACCTCTACAGTATAGAAGTAGGAGACAGTGTCCATGATTTTGAGCTTAAACAGTTGGGCAGCGACACCCATTTTGACTCTAAAAGTTTGGACAACAGTCTTTACCTGCTTAACATCTGGGCACAGTGGTGCAAGGGGTGTAAAGAGGAAATGCCGCTTTTTGATGCTGTTGCTAAAAAGTATGCTGATAAAGGTTTTAAGATCATCGCTGTCAACATCGATGGTAAAGAGAAGAAGGCCAAAAAATTTGTTAAAAAGCTAGAATCACATCTTGGTGAAAAGAGCAGCATTGTCTTTTTATATGACAAAAAGAAGACACTGGCACAAGCTTACGATGCCAAGGTAATCCCTATCTCACTTTTGATCAAAGACAAAAAAGTACAACACATCTTTATGGGTTCATGTAAAGAGCAGCAAGAGCTGAATGTTGAGATCGAGAAGCTACTCAAGTGAAACAGCTCTTTATCTTACTGCTAGCACTGTTGTTTACAGCCTGCACCCATGTCAACCCTTATGACAAAGAGGACTTGGCCACCACTAAGATGTTAAACCCTGCTTTTGCACAAGAGAGTGCTTTTGAAGCCCATGTCTTTCCTATACGTGAAGGCAGTTTTGGTGCGACAGGTGGCTTTAGCGGAGGTTGTGGATGCAAATGATGAAACATTACTTTTCACTTCTCTTAGGCTTTTTGTTAGTACCGCTCAGCATGATCGCTGAAGTACTTAAAGAGGGTGTCGATGTCAGTTACGACTTTTACAGTGACAACGTAGGAGTCATCGTCAACGCACCCGTCATCGGTATGAAAAAGATGATCAGTGAGAAGTGGGGTGTCATCGCCAACCTTCGTATTGATGCTATTACAGCGGCCTCTATGTATTATGCCTCTGGCAAAAAGAGTGACAAGGTGATCGTGGATGCCGTTACGGGGGCAAGTGACAGACCTTTTGATGACCTGCGTGTTGCTCCTGATCTTGGGTTTGTCTATGAAAGCGGTATGTCTCGTACGGACTTTGGTCTCTATGGTTCTACCGAGCGTGATTATAATGTTTTTGCAGTTCGTATGAGTGAGCAACTCTCCTTTAATGATGCCAATACCATCTTTAGTTTGGGAGGGGTTTACTCTTTTGAAAAGTGGGATCCCGCCATCAATCGCAAGTTAGACAAAAAAGCAAAACATGTTTACTCAGTTAATGCATCGCTCACACAACTGCTCAACCCACATGCATACCTTGCGCTTAATTTCGAGTACACCATGCAGACAGGAATGCTCTCCTCACCTTACCGATACATTAACACACCTACCTATGCTGCGTTTGACAAGTATCCAGATAGAAGGCAGTCATTTCCAGTTGCCCTCACCTATGTACAGCAGTTGGGCGAAGACTTTGCTACCCACCTCTCTTACCGATTTTTTACCGATACTTGGGAGATGACTTCACATACAGCTGATGCCAAGGTCTACTATGACGTGAGCGACAGTGTGACTCTTGGTATGAGAGGGCGTTACTACACCCAAAGTGGTGTCGGATTTATCAAACCACTAGATGAATATTCTCCTGACGATGACCCTGACTATGTAGTAGGTGAGTATAAGTACTCTGAGTTCAGTGCATACAGTGCCGGTATGAGTCTCTTTTATCGCCCT
>JALWKG010000401.1 GCA_027081565.1 Helicobacteraceae bacterium | reverse complement strand
TCTCCCTTGAGTTCATCTCAACACCCTTAGCCCTCTCGCAATGTGACCTGATCATCATTCCGGGAAGCAAAAGGGTGATGCATGACCTGCGATGGCTAAAAGAGAAAGGTTTTGAAAAGCTGCTTCATGACAGTAAGAGACTCATTCTCGGTATCTGCGGCGGTTTTGAGATGATGTTTGAGACACTTGAAGACAAACTCGGTATCGAAGAGGAAGCCGGAACCTCTATGCAGGGCTTTTCTCACTTTCAAGGCGCTGTCACTTTTGAGCAGGAGAAGATCCTTAAAAAAGGAGCCTACCAGCTTTTTGAATGTCCTGTTGAGGGGTATGAGATCCACCATGGTAAAGCGCCCCATCTCTTTTTACAAAACGCTCAGGCCTACGGTACCTTTGTTCATGGACTCCTGGAAAGTGACTGTTTCAGAAAAAAACTCTTCACATCCCTCAAACCAGAGTACCAAGGGTATCACTTTAAAAAGTACAAAGCCCAAGCTATAAATGACTTTGCACAACACATCGACCGTCATGTTGATGTCGACTATATCTTGAAACAGTTAGATGAGTAATATCACTGTCGCTTTTCTGGCCTATCTCATCGACCGGATCTTTGGCGAGTTTCAGTTCATCACCCACCCTATTATCACCATCGGTCAACTCATCTCTTGGTTTGAAAAGCACTACTATAAAAACAGTGTTGCAAGAGGTGTGTTACTCCTTCTCTTTACAACCTTAACGACCTTTACAGCGACATGGCTCTTGACACACATGCTCTCTCTTCTTCCTTCTCTCCTAGAGACCCTCGTCACAGCAGTCATAGCCTCTATGTTTCTTGCCCATAAGATGTTATATGATTCAGTCTTAGAGGTCATAAGCAGTGAAGATCCCCGTCAAAAGCTTAGTATGCTTGTCTCACGTGATACAAAACACCTCTCCGAAAGTGAGATCAACAAAGCCTGCATAGAGACCTATGCAGAGAACCTCAGCGACGGTGTCATCGCACCCCTTCTCTTTTTACTCTTTTTTGGGCTTGAGGGCATTGTCTTTTATAAAACAGTCAACACCCTGGACTCTATGGTCGGCTACAAAATCAAGCGCTACGAAAAGTACGGTAAAGCCTCCGCACGATTAGATGACCTGCTTAACTATATCCCCTCAAGACTCACGGCTATTTTACTGATGCTACTCACTAAGACAACACCTCTTTTAAGTTTCTACTCTCAAGGTAAAAAACATGACAGTCCTAACGCCGGACACCCCATCAGTGCTATGGCACTGGCACTGAAGATCAAACTTGGAGGAGACACCTCCTATTTTGGACAGGTAAAACAAAAAGCGTGGTTTGGTCGGGGAAAGAAAAAAATACTAAAAGAGGATGTCAAAGCAGCACTGGCCCTTCGACATAAGATAGACATAGTGGTGTTGGCCACACTGGCCCTGCTCAGCCTGTTGGGCTGAAAAGACACTTCTATTTTTGTGCCAGTACCGCCAGGAAGTTGGCCTGGGCCTGGACGATGTTGGCCTGAGTCGCTGTCACGTTGGCATTTTGAATCGTCTGTGTCGTCACAATACGATCTGCCATATAACCTATCTGAAACTCTGTCTCAACAATACGATCAGCCATCTCACCAATGCGGTCTGCCATAGTTCCTATGTCCGTAGAGAGCTGCAACATGGCCTGGACATACTCTGTATTGGCCATAGATGCATTGGCAAGCATCGACTCAGAGAGACTCAACATCGCTGCAGAAGTCTCCAAAAGTTTAAATGACAGATTGGTAGAATCATTAAACATCGTCACATCTACCACTTGTGTTGTTGGAGTACAAAGTGTTTCCGTAGGACTAGAAAAATCAAACGCCATACTCTCCACACTTAAACTCATCAGCATAACTACCATTAAAAATACACTTCTAAACATAACTAACTCCTATATTGTTTATTTGAATTACAAGAATATTAAACTTTTTATATAATTTTACTTATATTTATAATTTCTTTTAATTATGTAAAGAAGAATTAATCTACTAAAAAT
>JALWKG010000400.1 GCA_027081565.1 Helicobacteraceae bacterium | reverse complement strand
AGGGAAGATCATTGCTACTCTTTTACTCATAATTGTCCTTTGATTGTTTTGGTATTTCTAAAACAGTGACAGCGAACTGTCCCCGATTTAAAACTACTTACTCTAAGCCGTAGTGACTCTGTTCTGCAATCTTTTTACGTAAAGTATTACGGTTAAGCCCTAACTTGTCTGAGAGTTGCAGTTGTGACTTGAACTCTCTTAGACCAACACGAATAAGTGGCACTTCATATAGGTGCAGATATTTTCTGTAATCATTTTTAGAACCCAACTTGTCACTTAAGTACTGCTCCATAATACCCATAAGGTCTTTTTCACCAATGTTGCTAAATTGATAATGCAAAAAGAGCTGTTTGCGTAGAGAGATGGCGTTAGTACTAAGGTCTAACTCATAACTAGGTGTCCGATAAGGCTTCTCTTCACCAAAGATCGTGTTGGCTTCTTGCATAAATAGCTCTAATAGCGGTTTCACATCTTCTAAACGTTCACGAAGTGGTGGGATAAAGATACGAACACTAAAGGCATCATGAAGAGACTCAGATTGTGCATTTTCAGAACTGGTAACGACCACACGTGTCTTAGACATAGTAATCGCTTCTAAAAGACGTTTAAAATTTGCTACTTTTTCTATATGGGTTATGATCAACTCACTATTGTTAGCAACAGCTTCTAAGAGTGCGTCAAAATTGTCAGTATTGATAATGGGGGCATTGGGAAGGATGTAACGCGCAAGCGTAAGCTTACCCGTTCCAGTCTCACCGTAAATAAGTGCATTTACAGTGAGTGTTTTTAGTAGGTTGGCAGTTTTAAATGCTTCACTAGAAGCACGTGACGTCCCTAAAAAATTAGTGACAACCACAGCCTGTACCACATGACTCACCTTCAGCAGGAGCGTTCTCAGCAGGTACACCAGAAAGGATCTCGTCAGCAGTTGCTTCACGGATGTTGTTAACAGCGACAGTGAACATAAGTGTTTTACCAGCTAATGGGTGGTTGAAGTCAACAGTAACATCTTCCTCACCGATCTCTTTAACAGTTACCTGTACTGTTCCGCCATCTTCACCCTGACCGTAAAGTGTCTGACCGATCTCAAGTTCGATACCTGCGAACTGCTCTTTAGGAACAGTCTGCTGTGCTTCTTCATTGTACTCACCATAAGCGTCTTCTGGTTTTACAAGAACATCGCCCTTGTCGCCAATGTTCATGTCAGCAATACCAGACTCAAGACCAGGAATGATCTGACCCTTACCATAGATAAATACTAGTGGCGCACCACCAACGTTAGAGTCAACAACAGTGTCTCCGTCTTTTACTTCATACTCGATAGATACAACTTGATTTTCAGCAATTGCCATAATAATTCCTCTTTTGGGGCTACGCCCCGTAATAATGTAGACGCGATTTTAGCAGATTAATCTATGGATTGGCTGAAAATTAAGCAATAGCCTAATCTGTTAATGGAAAATAGAAAGTTTAGAGAGGCAGTCTGGTCTAAAGCTGATCCAAATAGCGCTTAGCCTTTTTCGCTTCAGTCGATCCAGGGTACTTGGCGATCACCGCATTATAAAACTTCTTCGCATTTTCAGTCTCGCCGACTTGTGCCATAGAGTAAGCAGTTCGCAACATCAGCGTTGGCATGTATGAGGCTTTTTTATAACGAGAGGCACTCTCTTTGTAGTGGGCTATTGCCTTTCCATAATCTTTTTTTGCAAAATAGCACTGCGCTATCATGTAATGACCAAAGGCTGGTTTGTACTTTCTGTTAACCAACTCTTTATAACTGTTAAGTGCCTTGTCGTACTCTTTAGCAGCATACTGTTTCTTAGCTGCTGTTGCCAAGTCACCACTGCTTTTTTTAGAGCTACTGCTTTTAGCACGCTTTTTTAGTTCACCCGCGACTAAAACTTTAAAGGCATTAACATCATCAACTAAAGTATTAAGCTCTTCTTGACTAGCGAACTGAGCACTCTGCTCATCCATCAGTTTACTCAACTCTTCTATAGCTGTCTTCAACTGAAGCATATTTTCACTGTTGAGTG
>JALWKG010000399.1 GCA_027081565.1 Helicobacteraceae bacterium | reverse complement strand
AGGAACCATAGAGAAACAACTCACCTTTATGCACTCCGAGCATCTTGGTTACATCACCTCATGTCCTACCAACCTCGGAACAGCTATGCGCGCGAGTGTTCACATCAAACTGCCAAAACTCTCACAAGACAAGGAACAGTTTCAAGCCATTACCGAGCAGTATCATCTACAGATCCGTGGGATCCATGGTGAACACTCTGAAAGTGAAGCCGCTATTTTTGACATTAGCAATCGTCGTCGCTTGGGTATTACAGAGGTCGCATGTGTACAAGACATGCATGATGGAGTCGCAGCATTAATCGCTGCAGAAAAGAAACTCTAAGCCTTACTTAGAGCTGTTGGTCTCACTTCTCGGTGAGATCGTAGTGTTATGCGCTTCTACTTTTAGACGTTTGATGTACTCTTTTTTCACAAGCATCAAAGCTTTGTAGAAGTTGTCCGCATCAAGCGCACCCATGATAGGTTGAAAAAGAGGTTCGCCCTTCTCATCCAAAAACCAGATCGCGGGAGTGCCCGGTCTCCATAACTCTTTAGGAAGGTAATCACCTTCATCACTGTACGAAATGATCGTTACAAAGTTACGGTTAAGTTCGTTAATGATCTTAGGATCGCTCAAAGTGGTACGCTCCAAGATAACACAGTATTTACAGGTGTGTCTTGAAGAGATAAAAAGCACAGGCTTGGTCTTCGCAGTCGCTTCAGCGATACCGCTTTTGTAATCCTTGGCCCAGTGTATCGGTGACGCTAAAAGAAGTGATGAAAACATCACTACCATTAAAACTATTTTACGCATGTATATTCCTTGTTTTTCTAGGCTGATTGTACCATTAAGATGGTAACTACTGTGCTGTCTTTTTTAAGATCTCTTTAGCGATGCTCTCATAATCTTTTCCAGAAACATCGATCACGACATCTGCTACTGCTTTGTAGAGAGGTTCACGTTCATCATAAAGAGCCTGTGCCTTGTCTATCTCTTGAAAGAGCGGACGTTTTTTTAACTTTTTAGCGGCATTTGGGTGGTCTATAATACGTTTATAGATGGTCTTAAAAGGAGCATCCAACAGTACGATCGTGCCGATCTTTTTCAACTTAGGTACCTTAAAAAAGCCACCACCCGTTGAGATCAACGTATCATTAACACTTACTTGCAGCCATTTGGCAACACGCTGTTCAAGTTCGCGAAAGTAAGGTTCTCCCTCAGCCGCAAAGATCTTTTTAATGCGTCTGTTTTCCATACTCTCGATGATATCATCAGTATCTATAGCGATCATCCCACTTTGTCGAACGATCTCTCGTGCTACAGAACCCTTACCTACACCCATAAAACCAATTAATACTATGTTGTTTTTCATGGACGTACTATAGCAGATTTTTAAATGGCATGCCATTAATCTGTATAAAAAACAGATCTGGACTCTAAAATAAAAGTAAGGCTAAAGTATGTAGATTGTCAGTGAAGAGACCTTACTTTTTAAAGTGGAAAGTCATTGGCAGTTGTTACGCTTTAGTGTACAGCTCTTTCTCTCTAGCTATAAGGATCTCTGCTAAGAAGTAATAGGCCTCTTTCCAAGCATCAATGACCTCATCATTAGCGGTGTCACCTAAGACCTCTTTGATCGCTTTTAAGATGGAGGCTCCTACCATTGGATAATGCTCTGGTTTAATGTTTTTATTAACGTGTGCCACAGCTATTTTTTCAACAGCAGTATCTAAGCCCTCTAAGTTCTCAATGTTAGCAGCATAGGCTGCAACAACTGCCGCCAATTTTTTATGTTGGTCAGGATCACTGCCTTCAAACAGGGCTTTAGTCTCTGGGAAGTCAGCAAACAAGATCTCGTACATACGTCTAGTGATCACCTCTGCATTTATTTTTATGGGTGCAGCCGTGACCTTTACGATCTCGATAGCTCTTGGTGATAAACTCATATTAGATTCCTACTGTCTTAACTCTTTTATAAATAGTAGCAAAGTTAAAACATTTTTACTGTCAGTAAAATACTACAACTATAACGACTTATGGGTATATCTACAGGAGTTAGCCTTGCATACCACTCATGTCAAAGTCAGGTTTTCGTTTTCGCGTCTCTATATAGTTTTTGTAGGCCCGGACAAGGTTGACTTCGAGCAGCACCATAGAGACAAGTAAGCTGAGCGCACCAAACTTCATCAAAACAGGGAACCAAAAAGCCAAACTAAAGAGTGCCAAGGAGAGAAGGAACAAGACAAACTGGGTCAGTGCCATTTTTTTATGGACCATCTCCCCCATACTCGCAATACTCATGTAACCCATACCATTTAGATGAAACCAGACTAAAAAGGGAATGATCTTGTAAAGCATACCACTCATCACACCCATCATAAAACCACCACCGATGATAACACCGACAAAGGACAAGATCTCTGTCTCTATAAATCCAGAGCTTAGCCAGAGTATGCCACCCAAAATAGCCATACCGCCGCTCACTCTCCAGTAATAGACCGTAATGTCAGCGATGGGGCGTTTACGTTGGTTCATCTTCTCAATGATAAGGTAGCCAAAAAGAGCAAGCAACAAAACCAAAAGAGTCTTTGCGATCCATGCAAGCTCAACTGCCACAAAACTAAGCACTGACCAGAGGATCAGTGTTGAGACAAGGGCTAAGACAAGGTACTTTTGGTAGTTCTCATGAAAGGCAGGCGTGACATAAAACATCGGGATCACTTGAAAAGCCACCCCGATGATCAAGATGCCTGCAAAACCAAAGATGGCCAGAACCGCATGCATGTTGGCAAAACTGAGATGGGTCTCACCCATAACACCTGTTGCATACGAACTTAAAAGGTGCATTCCCAACATCACAACGACCACGGCAAAACCGATGGCCCAGCGCATTCCACGAATAGTTGGGGTCAGGAACTCTACCTTACGTATGGCAAGGACAATGGCACTCAGCAGTATTAAAAAGCCAAGACCCAGTGAAAGTGTTGCTATAAAGATCACGACCTTCAAACTTTCCAAAAGTCCTACCGCCATCAGAACCAGTCCAAGTGAGATCAATATATGTGAGGTCGTTGCCACTAAAGCGGCTCTAGGAACGGCGACTCCTGCCAAAACAGGCAGCATCTGCTGCAAGGCACCAAGCATCACCATAGCAGCAAAACCTATAGTAAAAAAGTGGGTCACCACTATGGTCTCAAGGCTATAGCGGCTCAACAAGACCGAAGGGTCTGTCCACAAGATGAGTAGTGCTGCGGCCATCGCAAACAGGGGCGCTGTTAAAAAGAAACGCACGGGTGCTGAGATAGGCGGTGCCTGGTCGAGAGAGAGTCCTGTAAAGTTCATTATTTCTCTGTGATCATGCTTTCCATCATCATGATGAGCTGGTCATTTTCTGCTGCCATATGCTGCTGTATCATGGTGTAGAGCATCTGTTCTTCTTTCATGTTGTGCTGCTGCAGCATGATCATCATCGTCTCTGTCAGACCAAAAAAGCGATCTTTGTTCTCTTCTGCCAAAGCCTCACCGATCTCTTTGATGAGTGAACGCATCTGGGTGTGTTCCATACGCATCATCTGTGTCGGCCCCTGAGTCATCCCTGTCTTCTCTTCAAACTGAGGAAAAAGCACGCGTTCTTCCATCTGAAAGTGGTGTTCCATATCTTCTGCCATCTTTTCATATGACGTTTGTGCTGCTGCCAGGCCTTCACTGTTGGCTTTTTGCTCCATTGCTGCAAAAGTGTCATCACAGTCGCGGTGGTCTTGGGTCATCATCTCTTTAATCATTGCCATAAAAGTCCTTTTTTATTGTGGGTGGATTATAATGGATTAACCAACAATTCTCTCTTGACAAAGGTCAATTATGACAAATTTATTTGACTATGAAACACCAACTTCCGGTTCTGAGGATCTCAATGAACTTTTTAGCAATAAAAAAGTGACCATCAACCGTATTGTCTCCAACCAGCTTGAAAACGGTAGTTGGTATGAACAGCAAGAAGATGAGTGGCTGGTACTGCTCGAAGGTGAAGCGATCTTGGAGATGGATGAGGCGTTGATCTCACTTAAAAAAGGAGACACGCTCTACATCCCTGCTTTCAAACTTCATCAAGTACAGAGGACCTCTTCCAATGCACTATGGCTGACTATACACTTCAACCCAGAGTAACACGATCCTCTTAGCGAACGACTTTAAAAAAATCACCTTTTTTAGGTGCTTCGATAATACCGATATTGGTCTGAAACTTGAAGGGTATGGAAGCCGTTGAACGGTAGTCGCTGTCTACCTTGTATATACCAAAGTGCAGATGGGGACCGCTGGTGTAACCTGTATTTCCACTAAGGCCGATGAACTGTCCTTTTGAGACATACTGTCCCACTTTGACCTTTACCCCATTTTGCTGTAGATGATAGTACTTGCCCATAGTATGATCCGTATGTTCGACGACAATGTAATTGGCATATTTTCCAAAGGACTTGTCAAATCCACCCTTGTCAAAAGAGGACTCAGTCGCGATAACACGACCACCACGCGCTGCATAGATCCGCGTTCCTTCATCTGCTACAAAATCAACAGCGTAGCGGGATCTTCCGGTATGTGTTGCGGCACCATTGAAACCTTGAGAGACGATGACCATACTTCCAGGTCTAAATGGCAACATATATGTATAGGACCTGTCATGATGGACATCTGCACGTCCCATGACCCAACTGTAGCGGGGGGAAACAGAAGCAGGTTTTGAGGCATTCTTTCGTTTCAGATACATCACTTCTAGTGTGCTGTCCGGATCAACTTCCACATGATATGTCGAGGGCTTGTCAACACTGTAGTTTCTGATGTTTTCAAGTTTGAGTAGAAGTGTCACAGGGTAGGCATTACGATTTACAGCTATCAAAACCATCCCATCTTTATATCTTTGGTATCCCACAAAAAAAGTACGTCTCTTACCCGCCTTAGTTCGAGAGTTTCTAGCTTGAGCGTAAGAGAGCACTTTGACATTGGCCTCATAGTTTTCCATCTCCATTGTTGCCATTTGGCGGTACATCGCCTCATCTTCCTGTGCAGACAGCAGTTTCTCTGCAGCTTCAAACGGTGCCGTGTCTCGGTGTTGTTCATAAAACTTCAGAGCCTTTTCCAGCCAACGATCTTTTTTTAAGATACGGGCATCACTCTCTATCAGTGTCTTAAACAGTTCCAAGTCCTCTGTAGCAGTCGCCTGACGCAGGGCTGTTACATAATGGCCATCATATTTTTGGGCTGCCTTTTCACAACGGCGCAAGGCTTTTAAATATTTTGTACTGATCACACCTTCATGCCAAGCTTTGTCTGCTTTTTTCAGGCAACGTTCTATACCTCTCACCTCACCTTCAAAAGGTCTGAAAAAGGGGTGTTGCATGACCTTGTGTGCGCTGTTGGAGTCACTTAGGATTTCGTCATGAAGCTCATGGTAAGGTCTCTCTTGAGCATAAAGTCCCAGAAAATTTGTAATAAGTATGATCAAAAGCAGTCGGTTCATGAGCTTATTCTAACCAAAAAACTGTATAATTGCTCTACTAAAAAAAGGGGCATAAAAGTGCCCCAAAAACAGAGGATGATTGATGGCACAGGGTATTTTAGACTTAGTAAAACCAGGCGTATTACACGGAGATGATGTTCAAAAAGTATTTGCAGCGGCAAAAGCACAAGGCTTTGCACTTCCAGCTGTCAACGTAGTAAGTACAGACTCTATTAACGGTGTTTTGGAAGCGGCTAAAAATGTCAACTCACCCGTTATCATCCAGTTCTCAAATGGCGGAGGTTATTACTATGCAGGTAAGGGTCTCAGCAACGAAAACGAAAAAGCGGCCATAGCAGGTACGATCTCCGGTGCGATGCATGTTCACATGATGGCTGAACTTTACAGTATCCCTGTCATCTTGCACACCGACCATGCAGCACGTAAATTACTTCCATGGATCGATGCCCTTCTCGATGCTGGTGAGGACTTTTACAAAACTCACGGCAAACCTCTTTTCAGTTCACACATGCTTGACCTTTCAGAAGAGCCTATCGAAGAGAACATCGCGACTTGTGCCAAGTATTTAGAGCGTATGGACAAGATCGGTATGACCATTGAGATCGAGCTTGGTGTCACCGGTGGAGAAGAGGATGGTGTTGACAACACAGACATTGACAACGCCCTGCTCTACACACAACCTGAAGAGGTTGCATACGCTTACGAGGAGCTTTCAAAAGTCTCTCCACGTTTCACAGTAGCCGCATCGTTTGGTAACGTCCATGGTGTCTACAAGCCGGGTAACGTCGTTCTGACTCCAAGCATCCTTGACAACTCACAAAAGTACATCGCAGAGAAGTTCAACACACCTAACGACAAGCCGGTAGACTTCGTCTTCCATGGTGGTTCAGGTTCTGCTCAGTCTGAGATCGAAGAGGCACTGACTTATGGTGTCATCAAGATGAACATCGACACTGACACACAGTGGGCGACTTGGGAAGGTGTTAAAGACTATTATGAGAAGTATAAAGAGTACATGCAAGGTCAGATCGGAAACCCAGAGGGTGAAGACAAACCAAACAAGAAGTACTATGATCCACGTAAATGGCTGCGCGCCGGTCAACTGACACTCATCAAGCGTGTTGAGCAGGCATTTAAAGATCTTAACGCTTTAGACAGAAACTAAGGCGTCAGCATGTCACAAGTGGGTCTAGAGAGCATCAAACAAAAACTTTCAAATTATGAAAAAGCACTTGTTTCTTTAGATGAGATCTTGGAAAAGATAAAATCCAAACGTGATGATGAAGATTATAAGATCTATAGAGACAGTGTCATCAAAAGGTTTGAGTATAGTTTAGAAGTTGCACGTAAACTGATGTCAAAATATATAGAGCTTGTTGATAAAAAGGTAAACGGTCAGAAGCTTGTCCTTAAAAAAGCTTTTGAGTTTGACCTTATAGAGGACAAGATCTGGTTTATTATGATAGATGACAGAAATATCACCACACATGAATATAGCGAGGCATTGGCTGAAGAGTTGCTAAAAGACATCTACCTTTATGCCAAGAGATTAAGAGAGTTTCATGATGTTATAGCATCTAAAATAGATGAACTGTAACATTCCCGCTGATGTTCTCACTGAACTCATATCACTGTTTGAAAGAAACACAGCTATAGACAAGGTCGAAGTGTTTGGTTCACGTGCCAGAGGTGATCACACGCCTAAAAGTGACATAGACCTCGCCATATACTCAAAAACAATCTCGAAAGAGGCCTTTAAACTTTTACAGCTTGAGCTTTCAGAACTCCCTATCTTCTATTATATTGATAGTGTTCATTTTGAAAATGCAACACAAGCGTTAAAAGATAACATTAAAAAAGATGGCATCGTTATTTTTACCAAACACGCCGTCAACGATTGCTGATAAGAACAAAAACTTAAAGGAAAAAGCATGACTGCTATTGGTGTTATCTTAGGTATTTTTCTCACTCTTGGCTTGATGATAGGCGTTCCCTATTATAGTTTTAGCTATCTACATACAACACTTGAACTTGGTATATTTAAAAGTATTGTGATTGTGTTTATAGCGTATATCATTGTTATTCCTCTCTTAGGATATATCTACAAGATAATAGTCGGTACTAGACGCTAGTGTTCTCTAAAAGTGCTGTTAAGATAAATGAGCTTGGGTCATTTCTCTAAAGAGATGACAAGCTATAAACCTACTACCCGTGACTTCCAGGGATCTTCTTGTAAAAACCCAAAAGTAACGCCCTAAACATAGGAAACCTCACATAATTGTCTCTCCACCTTGTAACCTCATCATAACATTGACTGTGATAAAATACTGCCATTAAATAGAGCTAAAAGGGTGATGTTGAAAAAAGTATTGATTGTGTTTGGAACCAGACCTGAGGCTGAATTCATTGCTTACTATCCAGACTTAGGTTTAATACAAAAGTAGACTTGATGCCTTACAACACTAAAAATGAATCGTTTTTTCGTCAGATTCATACCTATGGCATCAAAACCAGTTAGAATTTTATTTTATAACGTTGTTTGTATAGACACCTTTTAGAATCTACAGCAAATGAATAGATATAAAAGAGAAAAGCACATACAAGCTAGTTTTAACGTCGATAAAAAGCTTAGATTTGTGTATATCTTGAAAAGAAGTACAAGATAGCGAAGATATAGGTTGTTAAATTACGACAGCCCAAAAGAAATGGTATTCTCAATATACTATGAGAATAAAAAAGGAAGTAAAATGATAAATAATGACGAACTTTATGAAAAGTTAAAAAAAGGAAGATTTCTTTTAGCAGGCCCTTGTGCCATTGAGAGTGAAGACTTAGTGATGCAAGTTGCAAATGAAGTTAAAAAAATCAGTGAAGATCTTGGTATAACCTATATTTTCAAGTCCTCATTTGACAAAGCAAACCGAACTTCTCTAAGCTCATTTAGAGGTCCTGGCTTAGAAGAAGGTCTTCGTATTTTGGAAAAGGTTAAAAAAGAGTTTGAACTTCCTATTGTCACAGATATACACGAACCTGCCCAAGCAAAAAGTGTTGCTGAAGTTGCTGATATCTTACAAATACCTGCTTTTTTATGCAGACAAACAGACTTACTTGTAGCAGCTGCAAAGACAGACAAGATTATAAACATTAAAAAAGCCCAGTTTTTAGATGGTAAAGATATGTTTTACCCTACGCAAAAAGTTAAAGAGAGTGGAAATGACAAAATAATGCTAACAGAAAGAGGTACGATGCTTGGGCTAGGAAGACTTGTCGTAGATTTTACTCAAATTGTTGATATGAAAGAGTTTGGTTATCCTGTAATAATGGATGTTACCCACTCAACTCAAAGACCGGGTGGAGGTGCTACAAGTGGTGGAAACCCTCACTATGCACCTTATATTGCTAAGGCTGCGGCTGCTGTTGGTGTAGATGGTTTTTTTATAGAAGTTCATCCTGATCCATCTTGCGCTTTGAGCGATGGTAGTAATATGTTGAGCATATCTAGTTTCAATTCCTTAATTAAAGTACTATAAATGGAGCTTGAGGCCTTTAATCCGAAGAATTATATAAAAAAAAGTTATAAAGACTATTATATGG
>JALWKG010000398.1 GCA_027081565.1 Helicobacteraceae bacterium | reverse complement strand
AAGTTATATTATTAGACAACTGCTGTCAAAAAAATATTTGTTTTACAATTTTTCATGTAACATCACTTCAAATCACATTTTGGAGTTTCCATGAAAAAACTTATTCTTGCACTACTTTTTCTAAGTGCCAGCCTCTTCGCTAAAGATATCAGCAGCTACCTTAACGGTTCTTACCAGTCAACTGACAAAGTAAAATCAGCACTTAGTGCCAATGGTTTTAAAGTGATCGGTGAGTACGACGCTATGGGTGATGCAAAGCATCACGTAGTGGTTTACACATGTCCAGGTCTTATCAAACTTGCTTCTAAAGAGAACCGTGGTTTTGCTGCCGTTCAAAAAGTACTGGTTGACTCTGAAAAGAAGAACCTGGTCATGACCAACCCTGAGTACTTTATGCCAGCATTTTTACAAGATGACAACGATCCTAAGATCGTTGCTAAAGTAGCATCTAAACTTTCTGCTGCCTTTGGTACACTTAAAGGTGGTGTTTCTACACTCGAAGATGATGACATTGCTGGTTTTCACTTCATGATGGGTATGCCTTACTATGAGGATATGATCGAAGTTGCAGAAGGTAAAGATCTTGCTGCTACATTAGAAAAAAATGCTAAAGGTAAGATCGTGTTTACTCAAAAAGCTGGTAACGCAACCGTTTATGGGATCGCAATGCCTAAACTTGAAAAGACATACGTAACAACTATCAATGCTGGCGCACATGCAGCATTTTTACCATACATGGTCATGATTCAAGGAGACAAGGCAGTTATTTTACACGGTAAGTACTACTTGGCGATCTCTAATCCTACACTGAGCATGGGTGACTTCATGGGTATCTCTTCCACACCGGACGATATCGAAGAGCAGATCACAGCACTTTTCAAATAATCCTCTAACCTGGGCATCCGCCCAGCTCTTCTCCCTACTGACTTCTAAACTACTTATTACATCGAATCATTACACCACCGTCGTTGTCATCTGTCTTTGCAGCAGAGTTATTGTCATCAATTTGGTACAATAAAAAAAAGGTTCAATATGGAAGAAAAAACAGTAAAATATTTTCGTGGTAAACGCGTAGGCACTGAGACATATTATGAGGGTGATGCTTTTATTACAAAGCGTTACTATGATGATAAAGCTAACAACGTTAAAGAGATGGTGACCGTCAAAGGGACAAGTAAAGAGATAAAACACTTTACAGCAAGCGGTGTTTTGTCAAAGACTGAAAACTTTCTCAAAGGAGTGCGCCACGGCATTGAGACAAGATACGTCATCCCTAAAGCAGATGAAAGCATTAAGTCCACTAAAAGATACCAAGACGGCAAACTGCATGGCGAGTGTATGACCTATGATCAAACAGGCAAGATTATCAAACAAGAAGTATTTGCTCTTGGAAAGCTTGTTTTAAAGTACCTGCGAAAAAAAGATCTGGATAATGAGATCGAAGGTATTGAGATCATTGATAAAGAGAGCCTCAAACACATACCAGAAACAGATTATGATACATTAGAAAGTTATAAAAGTGAACATCCAGAATGGTTCAAAAAGGCATAACTACATGAATAAAGACATAGAGTCTATGACACCTGACAGACCAGACATTATAACTTCGCATATAGATGCTATAAATTTTTACCCTAAAATAGATATAGAGGCTACTGTTGTTGAGATGATCGCAGGCAAGTATGTTTTTGTTGGTAAACTTTACAGTGATGGCTTAAAAGTATTAGCTGAACTCAAAAGAAACCTACTACTAAAACACGATGACAAAAGTTTTCAAGGACAACGCGATTATCGTTCTGCCTTCAGAGAGGCTTCTCAAAGAGTCTTGCTCAAAGTCAAAGACCATAAACTAACCACTAGAAAATCTCCTGATATTGGTTGGTTAAAACTGCTTTACCCGGAGGTATCAGAGTTTTATATCTCTTTTCCCCAGGTACAAGGGATGAACAGCTCTTGGCAGTGGTATCAAAAAGGGATCGAAGTCAAAACCTTAGACTTGACACTGCATCCCTATTATGGAACCTATTTTCCCACAAGATTTGACCACCTGAAGC
>JALWKG010000397.1 GCA_027081565.1 Helicobacteraceae bacterium | reverse complement strand
ATGCGGTTACGTTTTTTCATAGAGGCAAAAGTAGATGGAGTGATGCCTAATGCCTTGGCTACATCTTTGTCATGCACTTTACACTGCTTTTTTTGAGAAAGTATGGCCTTAATCTTAAGGATGATGGTTTGAAAGTTGTTCATATCGCAATCATAGAACAGAAAAAGCACTATTTATAAAAGTATGGCAAGTTGTTATGATGTTGTTGAGATATATAGTCCGAAAAACTATTAAAAAAATATAGAATTTAACACAATTTGTAGTTGTTTTAGAGTAATCTTTATAATTACACCATACATTTGGAGCACTATATGAAAATGATTTTGACACTTAGCTTTTTGACAACAGCACTTTTAGCAGGTTTACATGAGACAAAAGAGGGGCTGTTTTTAGAAGTCTATGAAAAACATGACTCACAATCAAGGGTCATTGCTGAAGTCTCTACCCAGAAAGGCCACCTGGAACAGTTGAAATGCCGTGGTGTTCGTAATGCAGAGTGGTGCAAGATACGTTATCGTAGTGAAGGGGTCATCTTGGAAGGGTGGAGTGACAAAAAGTCTTTAGATGCATTGACGCAGATCCCTAACACAAAGTCCACTTTTGAGATGCGTTATGGTGGGCGTTATGCAGAAGCAGGACATGACCTTCTAGCACTGGATGATGGCTTTTTAGTGGTGGGCAGTACAGAGAGTTTTGGTGCAGGCGCCCGTGATGCTTATGTAGTGAAGACAGATTCCTATGGAAACCACCTGTGGGATAAAAGCTATGGAGGCAGTCGTGATGACAGTGTTGCTGCAGTGATCCCTTTTCAAGGTGGTTATATGCTCACTGGTGCGACCTATAGTTTTGGTAACGGTAACGAGAATCTCTATGCCCTTCGTATTGATGCGAATGGGCAAATGATGTGGCAAGAGGGTTACTATACCCAAAAACGTGATCGTTACATGGGCAAGGCGTTAGCGCTTGTCAACGATCAGCATGTCATGGTAGCAGGCTCACAGGAGCATGTGAAGTTCTTTAATGGAGACACCTTCTGTTATTTGACCGCCATCGATGCCAAAGGGCGTCAGAAGTGGGAGCAGTTCTACGGTGGGAGCAGTCCTGATCGTGCAAACAGTATTGTCAAGGTGAACGGTGGCTACGTTTTTGCAGGTATGACAGAGAGTTGGGGTGACAGTGGTAAAAACATGTATGTGGTCAAGATCGATGATCAAGGCAAGAGAGTGTGGCATCAGGCATTTGGCGGAGAGCTGGATGATGTAGCTCATAAAGTGATCGCAACTACAGATGGAGGCTATCTGCTTGTAGGTTATACCAGTAGCGATCATCGTAAACTTAAAGATGTCTATGTCGTTAAGCTTGATGCCAACGGCGTCTCTCAGTGGCAACGTCATTATGGTGGCAGTGCTGATGAAGAGGGTCTGGGTGTGGTGGAAGCAGAAGATGGTTATGTCATCGTGGGCTATACCAAAAGCACAAAAGATTTGAGCAGTGACCTTTACTTGTTAAAAATAGACTTTGATGGTCTGGTTGTCTGGACACACAATTATGGTGCCAATGGTAATGATGGCGGAGAAGCTATTGTCAAAGTTACTAATGGGTATGTGATGACAGGTTTCAGCGACAGCTCAAGCGACAAAGGCAGAGAACTTTACCTGCTAAAGGTAGACAAAGAGGGAAGACTCTAAAAGAGCGTGTTAAAGTGCTTTAAGTGCCTCTTGAAGCAGTTCAAACCCTTCAATCTCACCAATAGCTGTAGAAAGTGGGATCGAAGAGGTCTCACCATCTTGCTCAAAACGTAAAACACGTGTTCCTGGACGGCTTATAAGTCGCTGTATGTCACTTGATGGAATGTGATAGCTTTTATGGTCATCTTCTAAAATAAGTTGTTGATTAGTATATGTGAATTTCATGGGTACCTTAACAGTTGTAATGTTGAAGTTTGTATTTTATGGTGGACAGTGAGAGATTCGAACTCTCGGTACTTTCGTACACACGCGTTCCAGGCGTGCTGATTAAACCACTCTCACAACTGTCCATGTTTGGAGGATGTGATT
>JALWKG010000396.1 GCA_027081565.1 Helicobacteraceae bacterium | reverse complement strand
TCTTAGCATGGGAAATGTCATAGACAATAGGCACGATCTCTTCAGCAAAGATACCTTTTTGCTGTGCTCTAGAGGCTTTTTGATGGCTCTCTAAAGCAAAGCTGTCTTGTTCTTCCCTGCTTATTCCAAAATCTTGTGCCAAGATCTCTGCTGTTGAACCCATCATTAAGCCACTCACAGGGTCTCTAAGCCCTTGCATCAACCCTATAACAGGTTTAAGATAACCAGGGCGAAAATGTTGGATGGTCTGTAGTTTTTGTGTCAATGTTCTTGAGCGGCTTAACGCTTCTAAAAAGTGCTTCATCTGTGTTCCAAAGAGTAGAGGTACATTACTCATGGACTCAACACCACCACAGAGGTAGACCTTACCCGAACCGGCTAATATCTTCTCTGTAGCAGAGGTTATGGACTCCATCCCCGAGGCACAGTTTCGGTGGACAGTGTAAGCAATGGTCTCATCACTAAACCCTGCTTTCAGTGAAATAACCCGTGCAACATTGGCGGCATGGGTGGGTTGAGAGACATTTCCAATGATCACTTCATCATAATCACTGTAACAGAGTCCTGAACGTAACACGGCTTCTTGTACAACACGTGCCCCTAAAGTCTCAGCCTGCAGGTTTTTGAATTTGCCCCCTGCTTTGGCAATAGGAGATCGTACTCCCTCTATTATGGCCATCCGCTCTTTCATCTCTCACCTCCTGGGTGGTTTATGCATGTACTACTACTGTACGCTTTTTTAAGATATGTATCTGTACTCCTCATCACACTCCTCCTTTTGACTTTTCTGCATACATGGTTTCTATCTCTTTTTCATATCGATCAATGACCTTGTTGCGTATAAGTTTCATAGAGGGTGTCAGGAGTCCATTGTCTGTGCTAGGTGTCTCTGCTATAAGACTAAAACCGCCTATTTGCTCCCATTTATTGAAGTGTCTGTTTACCTCTTTGATCTTTTTTGCAATGGTCTGTTCTGTCATCATCTTTTGCTGTGGGGTCAAGGTCTCCAATACAGCTTTATCACAGAAGATCAAGATGGTGACATAGGCACGTCCTTCAGCGATCACCATCGCGTATTCGATCCATTTGGAGTGCATCAGTGCAGACTCTATTTTGATGGCTGATACATATTTTCCGGTAGAGGTCTTAAAAAGCTCTTTGAGACGGCTCTCAATAGTAATATAGCCCTCAGCATCTATAGAAGCAAGATCACCTGTGTGAAGCCAACCCTCACGGTCTATGGTCTCTGTCGTGGCTTCTGGCTTGTTGTGATAGCCTTTCATCACATTTTTACCACGGACTAACAGCTCATTGTCCTTACCTAGCTTTACCTCCACACTCTCAAATACTTGCCCTGAACTGCCCCAACGATTATGCGCCACTCTGTTGACACAAACTACAGGTGCACACTCTGTAAGACCATAACCTTGATAAAGAGGAAGACCTATGTTTAAAAAGAACTTCGAGATGGGTTTTGAGAGTGGTGCCCCGCCTGAGATCATAATTCGGAAGTTTCCACCGAGTGCCTCTAAAAGCTTTTTATAAACAAGTTGGTCAAAGAACCTATCTATAATATTACGTTTAAGTCTGTTTGGATCTCTCACTCGTGCCCACCAAAATGCCACACTTGCAACATGTTTTTTAAAAAAAGGTGCTTGAGCAACATTCATATGCATTTTTGTGTAGATCTTCTCTAAAAGTCTTGGTACGACCAGCATCGTTGTTGGTTTGACCTCTTTTATATAGACACCTGCCTTTTGAACATCATCTACAAAATAGATCTTGACACCTGAAGCCAAATAGTAAAGCATCACCATCCGTTCAAAGATATGTGCAAGCGGCAGAAGACTTAATGCCGTATCCTTTTCACTTAAGTAGATCGCTTTTTGAGCATCTTTAACCTGTGTCACAAGGTTTTCATGACTTAAGACAACCCCTTTGGGCTGACCGGTAGAACCACTGGTATAGACAATAGTAGCCGTGTCTGTTGGTTTGACAGTGACGTACTCAAGTATATTTCCCTGAGCTGACTCTAAAAAGTCTTCCCAGCTAAAAACATTGGGATAATC
>JALWKG010000395.1 GCA_027081565.1 Helicobacteraceae bacterium | reverse complement strand
GTGGTGTGGACTATCTCTTTTATCCTACAGTGGAGTCTATGTATGGTACAGATGAAGTGAGTCTCAATGCACCAAACATCCGTGGTTATATTATGGAAGGCACCTCACGCCCGGGACACTTCTCCGGTGTACTCACTGTGGTCAATAAACTCTTAAACATCGTCAGTCCAACACGTGCATATTTTGGCAAAAAAGATGCCCAACAATTAATGCTCATAGAGACCATGGCAGCCAACTTTTTTATGGATATAGAGATCATACCTATGGATACGGTACGTGAGAAAGATGGTCTCGCAATGAGCTCACGAAACGCCTACTTAAATACACAAGAACGTGTCGAAGCCTTGAACATCATAAAGTCACTGCGTGTGGCGACTCAGATGGTGATGCGCCAGGAGTGCAGTGTTGACGAGATTAGAGAAAAGATGCTTGAGATCTTAGCCCCTTTAGAGGTCGAGTATGTCACCATCGTCAACCGTGCTTTTGAACCTATAGAGAAGATAGAGATAGGTAATACCATCATCCTTGTCGAAGCTATAAGCGGCAGTACACGCCTTTTGGACAACATCTGGATCTAGTGTAACTCCTTCGCCTTTTTTAACATCATGTTTTCTAATAATAATAGATAATAGTTTGAATAAAATAGTAAAAATTGTATAATAAATCAAGTTTACTACGATTTTATAGTAAAAAGGGGTTGAGATGTTTTATGGTTACCTGCGTCTTTACAAAGATAAAAATGAGCTGATCAAACAAAAAAATGCTATTAACAAATATGCTGAGACTTTGGATGTTTCAGTAGATGGGTTCATAGAGGTAGAGACTTATTCTAAAAAAATGGCCCATGAAAAGCGCATCGATTTCCTCCTGTCAAAAGTCCAAAAGGGTGACACCCTAATAGTGGCGGAACTCTCTCGTATGGGTCGTAATATCTTGGAGGTTCTGAACCTTTTGGAGGCGCTTAAAAAAGCAGGAGTCTCTGTACTTTTTGCCCACCAAAACGAGATCAACATGAGTGAGGAAAATCCTCTGTTAGAGACCATAGAAAAGGTGTTTGGTTATTTTGCCGAGACCGAACGTACTTTTATCTCCGTACGTACCAAACAGGGACTTGCTGCTGTTAAGGCCAAGGGGATCAAACTGGGTCGTCCCAAGGGACATAAAAATAAAGAACGGGCACTTGATGGATATCGTGAAGAGATCATGGAGTTATTGAACCTTGGGGTCAATTTGACAGCGATCAGGAAGATCGTGAATGAGAAGATGGATAAGTCGCTTTCGTATTCGAGTTATAAGTATTTTATAGAGCATGATGAAGCGCTTTTACACGCAAGACATAACTACGACAAAAACAGCCTCTTCCATTAAAAAGTTGTAGCTGCGGCGCGATTTGCACTTCAGCTCACCACTCCACGCACAGCAGTGCGCTATCGGAATCGCTTCAGCACAACGAGCACCTGAGACCCGTTAAGAAAAAGCCAACTGCTTGGCTTTTTTAGGGTCGGAACCAAAGCAGATGTACGAAGTACCTGCGACGGATGATCCTTGTTTTTATGAACTCTGTCATCTTTTGCTCTTAATCTGTTGACAAAGGCTCATGCTCTTAAGATGACAGCGTCATATTTCGTAACTCGTAATCAGTGATGCTTACGTTTTTTGATTTTTTTATGCTGCAGTTTGGGTGAGGGTTTTAAGAACTCCTCTTCTATCATCAATTCTACGGTCTTTTTAAAGACAGGAGCTGCACTTTGTGCGGCGAACTTGTAGGCTGTTTTGGGTCGGACTACGGTGACGCCTATGGTGTAGTTGTGGGTTTCGTCATCTGCGAAGCCTATGAAGGAAGTGTTGTATTTTCGTTGGTAGTGGCCATGTTCGGAGATCATTGCAGTACCAGTTTTTCCACCGACTGTGATACCATCGACTAAGGCCTTTTGTCCTGTACCTTCAACCGCTGTTTTGATCAGTATGCGTTTAACACGTTCTGCGATCTCCGGGCTGATTAGTTGTGTGGGTTCATCGCCCTCTAATTCGATGACATGACCATCTTGCTCAATAAGCTCTTGGGTGAGT
>JALWKG010000394.1 GCA_027081565.1 Helicobacteraceae bacterium | reverse complement strand
GTTGGTGCCTTTATACATGGTTATGTTCCTGCAGAGTTCATCGCGACCTATGCCGGTGGTGACAAGTGGTATGGTGTGCCATTGGCAGTACTTATGGGTATCCCGATGTATTCTAACGCTGCGGGTGTGATGCCTTTGGTTGAGGTTTTGACACAAAAAGGGATGCTACTGGGAACCGCGCTAAGTTTTATGATGGCCATCACGGCACTCAGTCTTCCGGAGGCGATGATCTTGAAAAAGATCATTCACATAAGACTGATCGGTCTCTTCTTTGGGATCGTCGGTCTGGGTATCATCTCGGTAGGGTACCTCTTTAACTTTATATTATAGGAGCGAAAATGATAAAAATAAATGCAACACAGACAGGTATAAAAGCGACACTCAGCGGTTTTAACATGAGCAGTGTCTCAGATCGCATCGCAGCGTGTCAAGAGGGAAGTTGTGAATGTGCCTGTGATCCAGAAGTGATGAAGAAGATCGATGACATCAAGATCACAGGTGATGCGGACAACACGACTATTGAAGTCATTGGTGATATTGATGCTGCGACTGTAGCACCGATGATGCAAGAGTGCCTGATGCCTAAAGGCTCATGATGCGTGTACTTTTACTGGGCCTTTTTTTACTTCAGACTTCTCTGATAGCGCAAGAACTTGAACCTATCACTTTTGATGCTTATCTCAAAGGTTTTGATTATCAGGCCCGTAAAGATATGAAGATCAAGAGTGACAAGATGTTACGCTTAGTCGCTCAAGGTCGGGCGCAACTGGTGGACATACGTTTTCGTGAAGAGTATGAGGCGTGGCATTTGGAAGGATCGATCAACATCCCCTTAAATGAGTTGCCTGCACGTCTAAATGAGCTGGACAAAAACAAGCTTATCATTACGGCGTGTCCCCATAACGACAGAGCCAATATGGGTAGAATGTTTCTACAGCTTAAAGGCTATGATGTAAAGTATTTGAGTGATGGTCTTTTAACGGCGATAGAACAGTTACGTGGTGATAATGCTAAAGTATATATAGAAAATCTAAAACGAGGAAAATAGTATGAAAATAGAGATCTTAGGCACAGGCTGTGCAAAATGTATAGCACTTCAAAAAATAGTAGAAGAGGCTGTGAGTAAAGTTGGTGGATTCCATCAGGTAGTAAAAGTAGATGATATTATGGAGATCATGAAGTATAACGTCATCTCTACACCAGGTCTAGTAATTGATGGTGAGGTCAAGTCGACAGGTAAACTGTTAAGTCTTGGTGAGGTGACAGCACTTTTAGAAGAGGCGATGCAGAAGTAGCGGAGGCTGCTTTTGTAGAGACTATGAAAAAAGTATTTGTTACTTCAGTGTTACTTGGAACTTCTCTGCTTATGGCGGGGACTCTGAACAGTGATGATCAGTTTTATCAAGATGTGGTTAAAAAGTCACCCAATGCCAAGCCTCTCTTAGTAAAAGATACTGACAGTGCCATGGGACGTTACAACCTTCATGCCAAAAAGCTGGACATTCACACACTTGCACGTGCCCATGGACATCTCTGTGATGGTCTGGTGATGGCGTATGTTGAGCTCTCTAACACTTTTACAAAACTCTTTAGCGATGGGGTTGTGGATAGAACAGACCTTAGGATCGTTGCTAAAAACAGCCCCTGTCTTGTAGACACCTCAGGGTTGATGAGTGGGGCAAGGATTAACCATAAGACACTTTCTTTGGACAATGCCCTTGGCGGCAGTTTTATCGTGCAACGTATCTCGACTGGGGAGACTTACAAAGTTTCTTTGGCCGATACTACTTTTTTGAACTCTTTAAAGACGCAAGAGAGGCTTATAAAAGAGAAACGTGTTAAGGGTGAAAAAGTGACGGCAAAAGATATTGATAAAGTCGAATCACTTGCCTTCAAGGCGATGAAGATAATGCTTTATGAAAATCCAGAAAAGTTATTAAAAATAATAAAACTGCCAAACTATGTATTTACGTTCAGTATTAAAGATCTTGGCCCACGCAGTGACATCGTTAACAGAGATGTTCCTAGAAAGTAGGTGGTAAAATGCAAGAGACGCTTTTAGCCCTTTTAGAG
>JALWKG010000393.1 GCA_027081565.1 Helicobacteraceae bacterium | reverse complement strand
GACAGCAGTTTGCGCTGTATCCATAGTGATAATAGAAGTGCTCTCTTGTGTTGTAGTACGTTGGGCACTTTTACTGCTAGGCAGTTCCTCCCCTTTATAACCAGCTAATATAAACATGTCATCTGTAAAAAATCTCTCTTGAAGATCTTCATCTTTTTGAGCATATGCTTCTATAGCACGCAGTGTCAAGAAGTAGTCATGACGCTCTTCATCTGCCAAAAGCAGAAGTGGGTCTTGGTCGATGTAGGTCTCGTCAAGGTTAAAACCAGCAGCAACAGAGGCCTTGGCTTCATCGTAACTGAGATTGTTGTCTATGGCTTCTTGTATGAGTGTAGTAAAGGTGTTGACATTGTGAGAAGCATTTTCATTTAAAGACCCTATAAGTACCATGCCTGAGTGTTTTTTTCTAGCGTCACAAGGTTGAAACCCTTTTGAGCTATTAAAATAGCATCTTGGTCTCTTGATCAACGGCTCTGATCTTCTCTACCATCTTGAGAGCATTCATCTTGGGCATGGTGATATCTGGATGGATCTGTTCATAGAGTGCAAATCCCTCTACACCATCTTGCGCTTCGTAGACATGGTCGCAGTAGTACCCTAGATACTCTACAACATTTTCATGTATGCAGGGCTCATCATCTATATATAAAATACTCAGATCTTTAAAACTGTTCATCATGCCACTTCATAAAAATTTATGAATTATTGTATCTAAAAACTTTGGTTTGCTAAAAGGTCAACCAAAATTCTTGAATTTAGAAAGATCTTTTTTCAGGTTTTGTGATCAGGTAACCACCGATCAGGATGGGGATAATACCAAACATTTGTCGCAGGTTTGGGACCTCATGCAGGGTAAAGTAGGCAAAGATGAGGGTAAACAGAGGGATGAGTGCAAGCATGGCACTGACCTTGGTAATACTTATACGGTGGAGTGCTTCGATGTAGAGGACCTTAGAGAGTCCAAGAACGAGAAAACCGATGGCCAACACATAAGGCAGCGCCTCTAAAAGCTTCTCTGTAGAGGGAAAAGGTTCTACCGCAAAAGCGATGGCAAAGAGAACGGGTAATGCCACGATATTTCTAAAAGCTAAGATCGTCTCCGATGAGACATAGGAGCGGGCCCGTTTTTGGTAGAGGTTGGCAAAAGGGGCCAAGGCCGCCGCTATAAAGATGATGAGATCACCCTTGTTTAGGCTCAAGTCATCAGGAACCAAGACAAGCAGTGCGCCTATTGCCATGATGACAGCACCGATGGTATGGAGTGTGCTGAGCTTGTGATCTCCCAAGACATTAAAATAGAGGTAGGCAAAAAAGAGCTGCATAAAGATGATGACCGCCATATTTCCGGCAGTCGTGTACTGCAGGCCGGTGAAGGCTAAGATGAAAAGCAGGTTGATAAAAAAGGTAGTTAAAAGAAGATCTTTACGAGCATCCTTTTGGAAAAGTTCAGGAAGCTTCTTTTGATAGATGACAAGTGCCATAAAGATCATTGTCGCGATGGTGACCGAAAAAGCGAAACTGAACATCGCGCCGATGAGGGCAATGGAAAAGAGTGAAAAGATAGGGAACCAACTCTCCAGCAGAGAAAGCAGTAACATGTAGATCTCACCTTTTCGCTCTTCTTGCATGAGGACCTCTTTTTTGTTTTTGAGATTGTATCTAACTTAGCTTATTTGGTTGGTGTGATGATTGTTCCTCAATCATGGCACTTTCTAACCTCTTTTTCTATAGACTTCTTTTTATGTTTACAGTAAATGCACACACTTTTGAGATGTTGGTTGAAAAACAGTCAAAATTCATCGCGCACCTTATGCCGTACAGTCTCTATGCTGAGGTACTGAGTGCATTAAAAGCAGAACATCCAAAAGCCCGTCATTTTGTGACGGCTTTTCGTTATATCAATGAGTTTGAGCAGGTAGTTGAGGGTAGCAGTGATGATGGTGAGCCTAAAGGAACTTCAGGAAAACCGACACTTTCAGTGTTGCAAGGCCAAGAGCTTATTAATGTAGCAGTCGTTGTTGTACGCTACTTTGGAGGTACCAAGTTAGGTACTGGGGGTCTGGTCCGTGCATA
>JALWKG010000392.1 GCA_027081565.1 Helicobacteraceae bacterium | reverse complement strand
ACTGTGTCAGCAGATAAAAGAAGATCAGTAAGAAGATACTTGTCAACATCAATCTCTTCTCTTTTCGTGAGAAGATGATGGTAGCAATGATCGCTGCAAAATAGAAGTAAAGCTCTCCACCTGCTGCAGGACCATAGATAACAGCACCAAAAGTCACTTGAAGATAGGCCACTACAATAAATATGAATTTTGCCAGTTTGAAATGCTGCAGATAGTTTAACAAGATGACACCTGTATAGACCGATGTCATCACAACCTGAGAACCGGACATATAGGTCTGCTGTAAAAAGAGAAAGATAAAAGCGTAGATCAAAGAGAGTATCCCAGCTATTAAAGCCGCTCTATTGGTCGATATGATGGTAATAATATCTTCATCCTCTTTTGTTTGAAGACCAAATTCTGAGATTTTATTGAAAAGATTACTAATGGTATATAACATTACAGTACTACCTTCGTTCCTATAGTTTTAGTATAACCATTAACACTTGAAAGTGTCAATAATAACAAGATGAAATAGTGTAAGGATTACGAGATCATATACAGGACGAGGACTCTGGATATTTTGTGGTTGGGTATAGTATGTCTTTATCGATGGAAGATATTACGTTTTGGACTATTTTTTAAATTCACTCACGTCATTGACTTTAAACTCTTGCTTGGACAGTTTCCCATCTTTGTTAACATCCATCATATCAAAGCGTGCATCTTCAGCTTTGATCATCTCATCTCGGGTGATAGTGCCACTGCTGTCAATGTCACTGTCTCTAAAGACCGCCTCGGCAAGTTCCGGTAAAAAGGTGTAGAAGCGGCTGTCGTAGAGGTCTTCTCTGGTAATGGTTCCGCTACCGTCAGTATCCATCTTGTCAAAACGCTCATCGATGAACTCCATGTACTCCTCTTTAGTAATAACACCGTCTTCGTTGGCATCGAACTTGTTAAAGAGGTAGCTGTGCATCTGCTCGTCATTGTAATGGGGCTTCATCCAGGCACAGCCGGAGAGTAGAAACAGGGCAAGGGAGGGTAGAAGTAGTTGTTTGGTGGTCATAGAAGCTCCAAATGGTTTTGGAGAAGTATATCAAAAGAGTAGAAACAGTCAGTTCTTTATAATTTACTAATCTGTGGGCAAAAGAAGAGAACTTCCCATAGGTCAGTTGGATTAGCAGGATTTGTATATCACTGCAGAGCAGTGATAATTTGTGTCATTTGTGGATAGATATTAGACAGTTGCCTCTTTACGGACAATGTTCACCGCTTCAACCATGTTCTGCAGGCTTGGTTTGACCTCGTCCCATTTACGGGTCTTGAGACCGCAGTCAGGGTTGATCCAGAGCTGCTTTTGCGGCAGGACTTCCTGAAGTGCCTTGATCTGTGCGACCATCTCTTCGACACTTGGAACACGTGGCGAGTGGATGTCGTAGATACCGGGACCGACTTCTTGGGCGTAGCCTGCTTCTTTAAAGATCTTGAGGAGACGGTTACCGCTTCGTGCGGTCTCTATGGTGATGACATCGGCGTCCATCGCTTCGATGGTGTGGATGATGTCATTGAAGTCGCTGTAGCACATGTGGGTGTGGATCTGTGTGTCTGCCTCTGCGGAAGAGACGGAGATCTTGAAGCTCTCAAGGGCCCACTTCTCATAGTCGTTGATCTGCTCTTTACGGAGTGGATAGCCCTCTTTAAAGGCTGCTTCATCAACCTGAATGATCTTGATGTCTGCATTTTGCAGGTCGTTGACTTCGTCACTGATAGCCACTGCGATCTGTTTTGCGACCTCTGAACGTGGTTTGTCATCACGTACAAATGACCAGTTCAAGATGGTCACAGGACCTGTGAGCATCCCTTTCATATGTTTTTGTGTCTTGGACTGTGCATAGGCAGACCATGAGACGGTCATAGCATTGGGACGGCTGACATCACCAAAGATCAGTGGTGGCTTGACACAACGGCTTCCGTAGCTTTGTACCCAACCATTTTGAGTGAATGCAAAGCCCTTGAGCATCTCACCAAAATACTCGACCATATCATTACGCTCAGGCTCACCATGAACCAGAACATCCAGACCGACAGACTCCTGAAAAGCGATACACTCGTCGATGTAACCCTTCATCTCTGCCTCATAGACCTCTTGTGAAATCTCACCTTTTTTGAAGTCACGGCGTGCTTTTCGAAGTTCAGGAGTTTGAGGGAAAGAACCTATGGTTGTTGTGGCCAGATCATCATATCCGAGTGCTTTGCGCTGTATTTCGATACGTTCTGCATAAGGCGTGTTACGTTCAACCTGAAGGACATCGCTTACACGGGTCTGTACCGCGATATCATGGATGGTCTTGGAGTGTTTACGGCTGATATTGGCTTTGATATTCTCTGCGTAAGCCTCCTGTTCTTTGGCACTCAATGCACTCTGAGTAAAGGTTTTGGTGATGAGGTTGATCTCGTCGAGTTTCTCCAGTGCAAAGGCGAGCCATGACTTGATCTCACTGTCAAGTTTCTCTTCATACTTGAGGGTATAGGGCGTATGCAAAAGTGAACATGAAGTAGCGATGGTGATCTTCTCTTTTTCGATATGTGTAGCAACGCGATCAAGCAGTGCTACCGTCTGTTCAATGTCATTTCTCCAGACATTACGCCCGTCAACGACACCGGCAAAAAGCTGTTTTCTGCTGATGGCGATCGCATCTAGTGACTCCAGGTTCTTTTCGCCATAGATAAAGTCAAGCCCCAGTGCGTAAATAGGGGTGTGAACCAGAACGTTGGTCGCTTCTACAGAGTGGTTGAAGTAGGTGGTAACGATCAGTTTGAGTGAGGGTGCCACTGTTGCCAATTTGTCGTAAGCAATTTTAAGAAGGGAAAGATGTTTCTGCTCCACATCTTTTGCAAAGTATGGCTCATCGATCTGCACATAGACTACACCGGCTTGTTCGAGAGTCTCCAGCAGTTGGGCATAGCATGAGAGCAGGGCATCAAAGTGCTCGAAAGTGTCAGAATTGTCATCACTTTTGGAGAGGGCAAGGTAGGTCAGTGGCCCGATAAGGTTGACCTTAGGTGTTTTGACACCAGTGGCTTTGGCCTCTTCTACTTCAGCAAGCAATTTGGCTGGGTTGAGTTTGAAAGTCGTTTTAGAGTTGAGCTCAGGCACGATGTAGTGGTAGTTGGTGTTAAACCACTTAGTCATCTGCATTGCGGTATGTGTTTTGTCTCCACGTGCCATAGCGAAGTAGCGATCTGTTGCATCACTGATCTCTTTAAAGCGCTCAGGGATGGCACCAAGCAAGATGGTGGTGTCAAGCATAATATCATAGTAAGAGAAGTCATTACAGCTGATAAGCTCGATGCCTGCTTCGAGCTGGTAGTTCCAATGGCGCTGTTTAAGTTCTGCAGCGATATTTTCTACTGCTGAAAAGTCGCTTTTTTGACTCCAGTATCTCTCTAGAGCAAATTTTAGTTCACGTTGTTCACCGATTCTAGGGAAGCCTAGTACGCTATTTTTTGGCATGTATGTATCCTTATACATTTTATAAAGGTTGAAAAATGTCTTTGACATCAATTCCAACAGGTGTGAGTCCGAAGACAGTTAAAGCTGAAGGTTAAAAAAGATAAAGGGTATAAGGAGGATGTGTTCCAGAACGACGGAAGCTGTAAAAACGACAGTTACAATTTTTGGTACAGAGAAACTTTACACAGAGAAATATAAGGTAGGTAAGACGGTTATAATAACAGTTACAATGGCAAGGCTTGTCGTTGAAAAGACAGGGAAGGGTGGTAAGCTCTTCATCTGGTGGATCTTCGTCGAGTGCACTACTCTCATCAAAATTGACGGTCAGATGTGCACTCTCACGGGTTGTCTGAGAGTGCAGTTTTGGTGCGACAGCATGGGCTAAAATGGATGTTAATGTAAAGTAACGTTTACCAAAACCCTTAGGACGCATGTCTCACCTTTCTGAAAATATGGCGCCATTATAGCACACATAGAAAAACTGTTACTTCTTAGGTGGTCGATTGAGATAGACTATGAGCACTAACAGCAGTGCTGTCAAGACTAAGACGGCATAGGGACTGAAATAGATCAAGCCAATAAAAAGTGCATCAACAAGAGCGAGGATCAGTGTAAGCAGGATAAACACAACCAAAGCAACCAAAAGTATAAAGTTGTTACCCCATTGCGAGCGTTTTTGCTCTATCCATTCCAAAAGTGTTTTCATAGCCTTATTATAACGCTTACCTCGTTTATAAGTTGAGGTTGCGCATAAAGTTACCTGCGATGATGGTTGCACGCTCTTTGAACTGTGCAGCGACTTCTGGTGTGTAGATGCCGTCTACAACACTAAAAAAGAGGATGAGCCATTGATCGAAGGTCTCTCTCTTTAGACCTTGCAGTCTTGTATGTGGACCAAATGGGTTACCTCTGTACTCAGTGTCACCGAGGGCGATGGAAGCCCAAAAATTTGTGAGTAGTTTGATATGTTCCTGCCATAAAAAAGTGCCGAGGTTGTCTCCGAGTTTTTCTATGAAAAAGGGGCCTACTGTCTCATCTTTCAAGACGACACTGTAGAACTTGACGACCATGGTGTTGATGTTCTCTTTGGTGATTTCGTTTTGTAGCATTTATATTCCTTGTTAGTTTAAGTGTTATTCGTAAATAAAAACATTCTTTTTGTAATGAATATCAATCCAACAACCTAATCTGCCGCTTATTGGCTTTAGGCTGTTTCTTGGTTTCCTGTGTTGTCTGATGCTCTTTCATAAACTGTGGCACCTTTCGGCGCTTGTTTTTGGTGATGTCTAGCAGCATGGTCTCTATGATCTCTGCTTCATCCATATGACGTTCTTTACTTAAGAAGTCGTAGATATGCTGGGTCAGTCGGTCGAGTGAGATCTTCCAGGTGGACTGGGTCTCATGGTAAAGCCATTTGGAAAAGGCGCTGAACCCGTCATAGACAGTAGTGTTTTTAAAAAGAAGGTCGGTGGTGTTGGTAAAGTTACCACTGTTATAAACCAAGTCCCAAAACCTTGCAAAACGTTTCATCTGCTGTATCTGGGCAAAGGTGATGAGGTCGTTTTGGAGGATATCATAAGGTGGTATGTCGGAGTAGATCATTCCAGCCTCCTGGTCATGACGCGACATAGTAGTGCCCGAGAGATGTTTCAAGATACCGATCTGGATCTCGCAGGAGGTGAGGGAGGCCAGTTCATTGAGGTTGCGTCCAAAACCCTCGAGAGTCTCTCCTGGCAGTCCGACGATAAGGTCGACATGCATGTGGGCCTTGGTCTCGTTCTCGAGGTAAGCGAGGTTCTCTTTGATCTTCTCAAGTTTTAGAGGGCGGTTAATGTTGTCGGCGATGATAGGGTCGAGTGTTTGAATGCCGACTTCGAGTTGTAAGGCGCCCGGAGCGAACAGGGAGATGCGCTCTTTAAGAGAGTCGGGAAAGTGGTCTGGAATGACTTCGAAATGGACGAAGTAGGGTTCCTCTTTGGCAAGAAAAAAGTCTAAGATGGCGTTGGCGAACTTCATGTTGAGGTTGAAGGTACGGTCGATGAACTTGAAGTTGCGTGCACCGCGCTGCCAGAGCTTTTCAAACTCTACCAACAGCGCATCGATGTCGAAGTTACGTACCTTTTCGTCGATGGCTGAGAGACAGAACTCGCAGAGGAACGGGCAGCCACGAGATGCTTCGACATAGATATAGCGGTTGGCAACATCACTCTCACTGTAGTAGTCATAGGGAGAGGCGATCTCCTTGAGGTTGGCCATGACCGGAGCGATGATCTGTTCGGCAGGTGCTGTTCCCTCGAAGATCTCTCTGCAGAGCTTGTAAAAAGCGACATCACCTTCACCCTTGATGATGTAGTCGGCTTTGGAGAAGTCGACACGATGAGGGATGTGACCTGCTTCAGGGCCTCCAAGTACTATTTTGGTTTGAGGTGTGATTTTATTAAGTATCTCGATGAGCTCATGGACTTCGGAAGCATTCCAGATGTAGACCGAGATACCAATGATTTTGGGGGTTTGTTCAAGGATCTGCTCTGCAATACTCTGGATGTTCTCATTGATAGTGAACTCGAGTATCTTCGTTTCATCCTGAAGCTCTTGCATGTTGGCGTAAAGATAGCGCAACGCCAATGCGGTATGGGTATAACGGGAGTTGAGGGTTGTAAGGACGATACGCAAGGGCTTACTGCCCTTTGACGTGTCGAGTCAGATTGTTCTTGTAGAGGTAGTTGGCACTCTGATAGTAGGTGATGGCATTGTCGATGTCGGCCTGGTTATCAGGTATCTGCTTGTAGCGTACATCTTTAAGCTCCAGCTTTTCGACCTCAAGTGATTTCACACTCTCATCCGGAGAGAGAATGGTCAACCTGTTGTCCTGGTAGTAGCCAAGTTTTTGGTAGTTACCGATGAAGGCGCGCTGAATAAAATCATCTGCCAAAATGTTGTTGCCGTAGAACTTGCCTTTAAAGTCCCAGCCCATGATGGACATCACCGTCGGCATCAGATCGATCTGCGACGAGAGCTTGTCAACCACTTGCGGCTGGAGGATCTTCGGTGCATAGACAAAGGCTGGGATGAGATAGCGAAAGAGTGGAAGATCGACTGCACCGGAACTGCCACCATTATGATCAGCTACAAAGATAAAGAGGGTGGTATCGAACCATGGCCTCTTGGCAGCATCATCAAGAAACTTTTTGATGGCATAGTCTGTATAGTTGACACCGCTGTCACGCCCCTCAAGCTGCGGCTGACTCATGTGTTCTTTAGGAAATGTATAGGGGCGGTGGTTTGATGTCGTCATGATAAAGTTGAAGAAGGGTCTATTCTGCGCAAAGGAGTTGTCTGCTTCTTTGAGGCTCTTGTTGAATAGGTCTCCGTCACAGACACCCCAGACATTGTCAAACGTGATTTCATCGGCAGTGAAGTTGTTGTGATCGACGATGTTGAAACCGTTATGCGAGAAGAACTCGTTCATGTTGTCAAAATAGCCATGCCCGCCATAGATGAACTTGTTATCATAACCTTTTTCCTGAAAGACAAATCCGACGGAAGAGAGGTCATGGTTATGCGGACGCTTGACGATACTACGGCCTGGGGTTGGAGGGATGGAAAGTGTTACAGCTTCCATACCGCGGACAGTGCGTGTCCCTGTTGCATAGAGTTTCTTAAAGAAGAGGGACTTTTTAACGATCTTGTCCATCTCTGGGGTCAAGTTCTGTTTACTGCCGTAAGTATCCATATATGAAGCACTCATACTCTCTATCATCACCAACATGACGTTGTAGTGTTTCTCTTCACCTGCTGCACTATAATGACGGGTGATGTCTTTGATATCATCTGAGGTAAAGGTGATCTTTTTGGTCGTCTGTAACTTTCTAAGGTCCTTCAAGACAGTATCGATCTCTTTGGACTTATAAAAGTCATCATAATCAAGAGAGTTGTTTCTAAAGGCTGAAAGAAGAGAATAGAGACCGTTCTTTGAGAGTTCCGCATTAAATTTATTAGTCGAGACAGATGTAAGGTTCTGCTGATCAAGAAGATAAAAAAAGAGTAGAGGGATAAGAAGTAATAATCCACCCTCTTTAAGACGGGCTATAAAGCCTTTTTCATCACTAAAAGTGGTATGCAATACCATGGTTTTTTTGACATAGAAGGCAAAGAGTGCAATGGTAAGTAGTAGAACAATCGTAATTAACAGTGGAATTGGGTAGGACTCTAAGATGTTATTGATGACTTCAGTCGTGTAGATAAGGTAATCGACAGCGATAAAATTGAACCGTTTTCCGAACTCCTCCCAGAAGAACCACTCACTAAAACCATTAAAGACTAGAGAGAAGATAAAGCCAAAAAAGATGACAATAGTCAATTTACGATGCCAACTGGCATTGAAGACCCGATTCGGAACCAAGATCAAGTAGATGACAAAAGGAACAACATAGTAACTGACCGCAACAAAGTCATAAAAAAGACCGATACCGTAGATCTTGAAGAGGTCTAACAGGGTGAGTGAGACATGGCTGAATGAGTAGGTCAGCAGTACCGTTCTGGAGACAAACGAGATCAAGATGAATGTGGCCATAAAAAGATAGATAAGATTAAAACGGTTCGATTTAGTAAAGAACAAATTGATTCCTGGTAGTAAAATATAAACGCGATTATAACGTATGAAAGTAAAGTCCCAATATTTGGGGCGCAGAGCCAACTGCTTTAAAAAAGTAGTACTTTTTCTCTTATAGTAACAGCCTGTTTTAACCTCAAAAGAGTACAATTCACTACTTATAACTGCACAGGATCTTCATGAGTACACAGCCTTTCACCCACCTCCATTTACATACCGAATACTCTCTACTTGACGGCGCCAATAAGATCTCAAACCTTGTAGAACAGGTCAAAGCACTCGGAATGACTTCTGTGGCGATGACTGATCATGGAAACATGTTCGGTGCTATTGATTTTTGGCATCAGATGACCAATGCAGGGATTAAACCGATCATTGGGATGGAAGGCTATATCCATAATGGTGAAGACATAGGCGACCGTACCACCAAACAGCGTTTTCACATCTGTCTCTATGCTAAAAACCAAAAGGGCTATGAGAACCTGATGTACCTGAGTTCCAAAGCTTATATTGATGGTTTTTACTACTTTCCACGGATTAACAAAAAAGAGCTTCGTGAACACTCTGAAGGACTTATCTGTTCCTCTGCCTGTCTGCAGGGTGAGGTTAACTGGCATCTCAACCTACAGAACCAGCGTAATGTCCGAAATGGAGCAGAGGGGTATGAGGGTGCCAAGCGTGTGGCACTGGAATATAAAGAGATCTTTGGTGATGATTTCTACTTGGAACTTATGCGTCATGGTATTGGTGATCAGCTTTTTATTGATGAGCCATTGCTGAAACTCAGTCAAGAGACAGGTATTAAGATTGTGGCGACCAATGATACCCACTATACCTTCCCCGGAGATGCACAGTACCACGAGGCGTTTATGTGTATCGGGATGAATAAGCTCTATGATGATCCTAACCGTATGCGTCACTCTGTGCATGAGTTCTATTTGAAGTCTCCAGAGCAGATGGCCAAACTGTTTGCAGATATCCCTGAAGCACTAGAACATACCCAAGAGATCGTAGAAAAATGTCAGCTTGAACTCAAACTCGGAGACCCTATCCCGCCTAACTTTAAGTTCAC